>JAZFUH010000198.1:0-2650 GCA_036447125.1 Acidimicrobiia bacterium
ACGATCGCGCCCCCCATCGAATAGCCGACAAGGAGGTGATTCTGGGAGCCGTTGTCTTCGGCGTATACGACCGCTGCGGCGACGTCTACCCACTCCGTTGTCCCGAACTGGTAGTAGCCGGATGGATCCTTTGTTTCACCCGGGTCGTTGCGATAGTGGATGACCAGTATCGGATAATCGAGTGCATGGAGGATCGGGATGATGCGCAGGCTCTCGGTGAGATCTGCACCCTTGCCGTGGACGATGATGGCCCAGGTGGGCGAACCTCCCTCTATGTACCAGGCGGGGAAGCTGTCGATGTTCGATGTGTACCTCACCGTCTCGAAGGGGATTCCGAAGGCCTGTTCAGGATCACCAGCGAAAGCGTCGGCATCGAGGCGCACCGCCGTTCCTACCGGAGGAACCGATGCACCCTCCTCCACGACCCTGACATCGGTTCGGTCGCCGTTGTCGGCTTCAGTGGATGAGACAAGCCTGGAGGTCTGGATGTAGCCGCTCTCCCACGCGATACCTTCGATGCCCGGTTGGCCGATCTGGCCATCCGACCCCGTGTCTGTGATCGAAACCCGAACACCGGAGACATCTGTGATCTCCAGATCGTATTGCATGTCGTACGAGTCAACCGGCACCAGCGCAGCGTCACGGATCTGACCCGAGTAATAGAAGCCTGTGACGACGAACAGAAATGCACCGATGGCCACGGCACTGAGCACGGATCGCCAGAGTATGCCGTAGAGCGACCGCTGCTTCTTCCTGGGCTTCGGCTGGGAACCTTGTCTCCCAGCGCCAGTCCTCTTTCCCATATGTCCCCGATCCTCCCGAGGCAGGGTATTCACACTCGCCATCGACGTATGGCGAGAGACCTTGCATGGCCTCTCCGATACCCTACCCGCATGTTTCGATTCCGTTCGGCTCAAACGAGGTCGCTCCAGCGCATGGATCCATGGACCGTCTCACCTCGATAACCGGCATAGGGAGATCGCTCCAACCGGATCTTGAATCGCATCGCATTGCCTTGGCAGGTGCTGTTCTCGCCGCGGTCTCATACACGGCCGTCGCTGTTGTCACCGAGAGGGAACTGACCGATGCGCTGATCGCAGGGATCGTCGTCTTCATTGCATGGGCGGTTGGCAGGGAGCTTGATCCCGATCGACCCGGTGTCGCTGCGTGGTCGATTCCGATTGCGTTTGCCGCATCGATCCATGACTTGCCATCGGCGGTCGCATCGGCGGTCGCGCTCATCGGAATCCGCTTGGTGGCTGGAACGATCGGCGCTGCGGTCACGTGGCTCGATGTCGCGGCCTTCGCTGTTCTCGGTCTTGCAGCGGGCTCAACGGCGGGGTTATGGATCGTGGCTGTCACCATGGCGATCTGGCTCTGGACCGCTCCCGAGGTAGGCCGATTGAAATACGCAGCTCTCGGATCTCTGACCGCCGGTGCCGGTGCCTCGCTCTACGTGTTCGAATCCCAGGATGCCGTGATCACCCAGGAGGCCTATGTGCTCGCCGCGGTTGCCGGCATCGTGATGATGCTCGCGATGCGCCCGAGTACGGTTGTTTCGACAACGGATGCACGGACCGGTCCGATTCACGGGGGCAGAATCGATCTTGCGAGAAAGGCGGCAGGTGCCTTCGTCATGTGGGCTGCCGTGATGGGTGGAGTCGAAGGTTTCTGGATGGTCAGCCCCGTGCTTGCGGGGCTCATGGCCACCGCGGTCGCAAAGTGGTTCTCCCGCGGCGCATAGGGATTGGGCGAAATCCGAAGTCTGAAGTCCGCCAGGCGTTCTGGGTGCTGGCAGGGAGCAGCAAACGCCCTTCAACCGTCAGGAACCGGACTCAGGGAAGGCGCCTGCTTTTGGAAGCATCGCCTCGAGTCGTTTCCCCACGAGAGGTTCCATGAAGCGGGACACGGCGATGATCCCCTCAAGAGACACGCCGGTCGTGAATCCGGCTCTATCGAGCATGTAGATCAGGTCGTCGGTTGGGATGTTCCCCGTTGCCTTCGGGGCGAAGGGGCAGCCACCGAGTCCGCCGACGGAAGCATCGAGCGTCGTAACACCTGCTTGGACTGCGGCATAGGCGTTTGCGATTCCGGTATTGCGGGTGTTGTGGAAGTGCGCCCTCAAGGCGATGTCGCCAGTAGCTTGTCTCACCGCGTCGATCCGTTCGGTGACGGACCATGGGTCTGCGACGCCGATCGTGTCCGCGAGGGCGATCTCGGACACACCGGTCAGGGACACCGCGTTGGCCACAAAGACAAGCCGGTCGATCGGTATCTCACCTTCGAATGGGCACCCCCATGAGGTCGCGATCGTTGCCGTGACGGGAAGACCGGCGGCCGAAGCATCATCCACGACCTGGCCGAGCACGTCGATCGCTTCTTCTGTGTCTGTTCCCTGGTTCCTCTGGTTGAAGGTGCTCGAAGCGGAGACGTTCATGTTGATTTCGTCGATCGAAGTGCTGGCAGCCCTTCTCCACCCGCGCCAGTTGAGTATCAGGCCGATGTAGCTGACGTCGTCCCTTTGTGGGAGGCCTTCCATGACAGCCTCGGCATCGGCCATCTGGGGGACCTTGTCAGGGTGGGCAAATGACACGGTCTCGATCCGGGTCAGGCCGGCATCGCCGAGTCGCGTGATCATGTCGATCTTGGT
>JAZFUH010000199.1:0-3809 GCA_036447125.1 Acidimicrobiia bacterium
ACGGCGATCGCGACTGCACAACGCATCGCAGTCCTTGCACCGCATCAGGAGCGGAAGGTCGACTCGGATGAGCTTCACGATGGGGCCCTCGGAGCCGACATCGACAATGTCAGGGTGCACGCCATTCGGCTGCCCGGTGCGATTGCCCATCAGACGGTGATGTTCGGTGGCGAGGGGGAGCGACTCTCGATCACCCACGATACATCTGACCGTTCCGCCTTCATGCCTGGCGTCCTGCTTGCCGTCCGATCGATTCCGGCCCAGAAGAACACGATGGCCGTCGGTCTCGAGAGCTTGCTGGGAATCTGAGGGTCAGAGACCAGAACGCTTCGCTTTCAGATATCAGAACGCTCGCTGGCGCTCGCTTCCGGATCTCAGGTTCCTGATCTAGTTCAGAGCCGTTGCCAGCTGCCTTCGATATGTTCCGGTGAGAGGATGCTCGTTTCCGAGGACTTCGAAGATGTCGACCATGGCCAGGCGAGCATCATCCCTGCGGTCGCCCTTTCGTTGTACGAGGGCGAGGAGTCTGTCCAGAGCCGGCTCGAACTCGGACCGTGCAGCAAGGGCTTTCGCCAGGGCGAGTTGTGCATCGGAGTCGTCTGCATTCTCTGTGACGGCTGCCTCGAGATCCGAGATGTCGTCCCCAGCAGCCTGACGGAGGCGCGCTGCAGCCTGGAGTCTCTCGACATCGGGATCAGGAACGAGCTTGCCGAGGACGATGAGGGCCTCGTCAATGTCCCCGCGATCGATGAGGAGGGCTGCAAGGCTCGTTCCGGCCTCTTGATGATCGGAACGCTGTTCCAGAACCTGGCGAAGGATGTGTTCAGCTCCCGCCGTGTCACCTGAGATGAGAGATGTTCGTGCCTGATCAACCATCAGGTCGAGCTCCGTGGGCATCAGCCCTTCGATGAATGCCCTGATGGTCTCCTCCGGAAGGGCACCTGTGAATCGATCGACTTCCTTGCCGTTCTTGATCGCAACGACTGTTGGTATCGACTGGATGATGAACTGGCTCGAGAGTTCCTGGTTTGCCTCCACGTCGATCTTGGCCAGCTCGAAGGCGCCGTCTGCCTCGTGCGTGAGGCGTTCAAGCAGCGGGGACAACGTCTTGCATGGGCCGCACCACTCAGCCCAGAAGTCGACAAGGACTGGTACCTCCCTGGATCGCAGCAACACTTCGTGTTGGAAGTCTGCTGTGGTGACATCCTTGACATGTTGGCTTGCATTGTTCATGGATGTAAGGATACTTCGAGGTCTCGTGGTAAATTGCGACATATGGAACATCGACCAAAAGCACCGTTCGGTCGGGTTGCCACCGCAGTGATCACTCCCTTCACCGCTGAAGGTCCGATTGATTACGGCGCGTTCTGGCGCCTCGTCCGTCATCTGACAGACAACGCCACAGAGTCGATCGTCGTTTCAGGCACGACAGGGGAGTCCCCGACGCTCTCAAAGCCAGAGAAGATGGCCCTCTTCGCCGCCGCTGTTGATGCTGCCGCGGGAAAGATCAAGGTCGTCGCCGGCGGGACGAACAGCGATACCGCCGAGTCGATCGAGTTCGCTACGTCAGCAGCGGAATCGGGTGTTGATGGTGTGATGATCGTGACTCCTTACTACTCGAAGCCACCGCAGCACGGAATCGTCGCCCACATGCATGCGATCGCAGACGCGACAGATCTCCCCGTCATGATCTACAACATTCCGGGCCGAACCGCGACCCTCATTGAGATCGACACGCTTGTCGACGTGTGCGAACACCCCAACGTTGTCGCAGTCAAAGATGCCGTCGACGATCTTGAGTGGTCACAAAGAGCCATCGATGCTCTACCTGAGGACATCGCGGTCTACTCGGGATCTGACCACCTGACAAAGGATCTCGTCGGGTTCGGCGCCGTCGGCGTTGTCTCGGTCACATCCCATCTCGCGGGTCGCGAGATCTCTGCCATGGTCGATGCTGTGATCGAGGGGGACACCGTCAAGGCAGAGCAGCTTCACGATCTGCTGATGCCCCTCAATCAAGCCCTTTTCTCCGAACCGAGTCCAATGCCGCTCAAGGGTGCCCTCACGGCGTACTGGGATTCGGTCGGTGTGCCCCGTTTACCGCTCATGTCTGCAAAGCCAGAGACGATCGAGGCCGTTGGAATCGCACTTGACGCCATCAACGAGTACCGGTCATCGTGAGCGTCAAGATCGGGTTCCTTGGTGGTCTCGGCGAGGTTGGAAGGAACTGTGCATCGATCGAGATCGATGGCGATCTCGCACTCATCGATTGTGGTCTCATGTTCCCCGAAGAGGACATGCTCGGCGTCGATCTCGTCCTTCCGGACTTCGCGTCTGTGCTTGATCGTGCCGATGATCTCAAGTGCGTGATCCTCACCCACGGTCACGAGGACCACATCGGGGCGCTGGTATATCTTCTCAGAGAGATCAATGTGCCGATCTACGGCACCAGACTCACCGTCGAATTTGCGAGAGCTCGCATAGAGGAACACGGGATCAAGCCGGATCTCCGTCGGATCGAGCTGTATGACTGGGTTGACCACGGCCCGTTCCGGTTCACCTATGTGCCTGTGTCCCACTCCATCCCTGACGCAGCAGGAATCGCCTTCGACACTCCTGAGGGCATGATCTTGCACTCCGGTGACTTCAAGCTGGACCCCACACCGATCGACGGTGTCCCCACAGACCTTCGCTCCTTTGCAACAATCGGAAAACGCGGAGTACGACTTCTCCTTGCAGACTCCACGAATGCTGAGCGCGAGGGATATGTGCCGTCCGAGGTGACGGTGGGGGAGCGCCTCGATGAGATCGTCTCCCACGCACAGGGGCGTGTCCTCGTTGCATGTTTTGCAAGTCATGTTCATCGAGTGCAGCAGGCCGTCGACGCGGTTGTTCGGGATGGGCGTAAGTTCGCGTTCATAGGAAGGTCGATGCTCCGAAACTCGGAGATCGCCGTGGACCTTGGTGTTCTCGGAATACCGGAAGGCTCTCTGGTTGATCTCAAGGTTCTCGTTGACATGCCGGATTCGGACACGGCGATCATCTCGACGGGCAGCCAGGGCGAGCCTTTCGCAGCGCTATCTCTGATGGCCGCGGGTGAACATCGCTCCGTGTCCCTCAGCGAGAATGACACGGTCATCATCTCTGCCACGCCGATTCCAGGGAACGAGACCCGGGTTTCGCGGGTGATAAACAACCTCTACCGGGCCGGCGTCACCGTCTTCCATGGTCGCAACACCCACGTTCATGTGTCCGGCCACGCTGCGGCCGAGGAACTGAAGACTTTCTACAACGCTGTTCGCCCGGATGCCTTGGTGCCGGTGCATGGGGAGTACCGCCACATGGTTGCGAACGCTGCGCTCGGCAGGGCGATGAACATCCCTGAGGTCGAGATCTGTGAGGACGGGGACGTGGTCGTGCTTGAGGATGGCGAGATGCGTGTGGAGCGCGACGCAATCCCTGCCGGCTATGTCTATGTCGACGGCACGGAGGTCGGGGGGCTGACAGCATCATTCGCGACCGAAGGCACCTTGCCGACGACGGGGTTCTCATCGTGACCATCGGTGTCAATTTCTCGACGGGCGAGATCCTCTTCGGACCGGATGTCGATTCTCACGGCGTCACGACTGATGACGATCTTCACGACGTGATCAGGGAGCGCGTCAAGCAATCGGTGGAATCCCTCGAGGTGCCCATCGACCCGGACCACCTGCGCACACGCGTCCGCAACTCTGCGATGCGAGCGGTCAAAAAGACGGTGAAACGCCGCCCGGTTGTGCTCCCCGTCGTCATCGAGATCTGACCCTCCC
>JAZFUH010000200.1:0-4344 GCA_036447125.1 Acidimicrobiia bacterium
GAGTTGCCACTTGAGCTTGTCGTCAGGCATGTGTGTCCTCGAGCTCACGAACTGTCTGAGGTCCTCCTCGATACTACGCTGATTCTGGGAGGTCGGAGGCACGATCTTGGCGTCGGATATCAGGCCTTCACCGTCGATCTCGTATCGGTGGTACAAGATGCCTCGGGGCGCTTCACTCGCCCCGTGACCGACCGCGGATCTCGGCTCAACCGGAATCCATGGCGCGGGTGGCCGCTCATAGGATCCGATGAGCCTCAGGATCTCTTCGCATGCGAGCACAAGCTCGACCGAGCGAACAATGATGCTCCTGAATGGGTTGCGTTCGCCACCTTCGAGACCGACCTCTTCAGCCACGGCCCTTGCTCTTGGTGTGAGCTTGTCGTGATTGAGGGTGAACCTTGCCATCGGCCCGACGTGATATGTACCGCGTTTCTTGAGTTTGGCATGCAACGCATTCGATCGCTCGACGTGGATCTCCTCGAAGTGCTCTGACCACTCCGTCACGTCGATATCAAGGCCTTCGGTCGAAACGATGCGACCGTCGGTGATTGCGTATTCGTCAGGGTGACGTAGCGCAACGAACTCGTACGGCATCTCGAAGTCGGGAAAGTCGAACCCACTGACCAGGCGCACCGTCGCCTCTGATGTCGTGAGCGCCCACTCGAGCTCCTCGACGAGTGAGTCGAGCTCCTTTCGGGTTGGCGTTCGATAGAAGCCTCCAACCCGCATGTTGATCGGGTGGATCTCCCTTCCCCCGAGAAGGGTCATCACGGTGTTCCCGAGTTTCTTGAGTCGTAGGGCATTGGTGACGACTTCAGGAAGATCCTCTGCCAACTCGATTGCGCTCTCGTATCCAAGGAAGTCCGGAGCGTGGAGCATGTACACATGAAGGGCATGGCTCTCGATCCACTCCCCGCAGTACAGGATCCGGCGCAATGCCCTGATCTGGGCGTGCACCTCGACGCCGGCTGCGTGCTCCATTGCGTTGATGGAGCTCATCTGATATGCGATCGGGCAGATGCCACAGATTCGTGACGTTATGTCCGGAGCTTCGGCATGGCCTCTGCCACGCAGGAATGCCTCGTAGAAGCGCGGCGGCTCGAAGATGCTGAACTCGAGATCGATGATCTCATCGCCGTCGAGTTTGAGATACATCGCCCCCTCACCCTCGACCCTTGCCAGATAGTCGACGCTGATCTCTCGCATTTCGTGTTTACCTGCCATAAGCGGTGCTCGCTTCACTGAATTCAGGCGCATACGCATTGAACGTGCGAAGCGCCTTGACGAGATCCGGATCCTCGATGCCAAGTCGATGCCATATCTCTCGAAGCGACTCGATGTTCGGGTCGATCGATGGCCCGAAACACCCGAAGCACCCTCGATTGAAGGCCGGGCAGATCGCTCCACACCCTGACTGGGTGATGGGTCCCAAACACGGTGTTCCCTGGGCCACCATCACACACGATGTGCCTGCGAGCTTGCACTCCACACAGACAGAGTGGTTCGGTGTGTTCGGGCGCCTTCCATGGAGGTAGGCGTCTATGACTTCGATGAGCTGACGCTTTGAAATCGGACAGCCCCGAAGTTCGAGATCGACATCGATATGGTCAGAGATCGCGGTCGACGTATCCAACGTGTCAATGAACCCGGGTTCTGCATAGACGATCGAGATGAATTCGTCTACGTCCGCAAAGTTTTTCAGAGCCTGAATCCCTCCTGCGGTCGCACATGCCCCGATGCTCACGAGTGTCGTGGATGCGAGCCGGATCTCTTGGATCCGTTCGGCGTCGTGAGCTGTCGTGACGGACCCCTCGACGAGTGACAGGTCGTAGGGACCAGCAATCTCACGGCTGGTCGCTTCAGGGAAGTATGCGATGTCCATTACGCCGACGATATCGAGCAGCTCGTCCTCGCAATCGAGCAGGGTGAGCTGACAACCGTCACATGACGCAAATTTCCAGACGGCGAGCTTCGGTTTTGTGTTTATGCTCGTTGTCATAGTGATCCGATCCCGAGTTTCTGGGCTACCGCTGAATAGGGGAAGACGGGACCGCTCCTGCAGATGAAGTCTGCACCGAACTGGCAGTGCCCGCAGAATCCGATGCCACACTTCATGTTGCGTTCAAGGCTCACATATATGTTGTCCCGCGCAACGCCGCGGGCATTGAGAGCTCTTGCGACGACCTTCATCATGATCTCGGGACCGCAGATGACTGCGACTGTCTCTTCGGTCTCGCATCGGAGCCGTTGCATGAGGGGAGTGACGACGCCGATTGAGCCTCGCCAGGTGCTGTCCCCCTTGTCGACGGTCATCTGGAGGTTGAAGTCCGACCGTTCGCTCCACTCCTCGAGTTCAGATCGGTACAACAGCTCGGACGGTGATCTTGACCCATATGCCAATCCGAGACAGAAATATCGGTCCCTGTTCGCGAGGGCGTGGTAGATCAGGGGACGTACAGGCGCAAGCCCGATGCCCCCGGCAACGATCACGAGGTCTTTACCGTTGATAACGGGCCACCCCGTGCCGAAGGGACCACGGATCCCGACCATCTCCCCGGGATCCAGCGCACAGATCGCGTTGGTGACAGCTCCAACCGAACGCACGGTGTGGACCAGTCGTGCAGGGTCGTTCGGGTCGCCCGATATGGAGATCGGGACCTCGCCCACGCCATAGATGTAGAGCATCGTGAACTGACCGGGCAGGAAGGCAAGCGGAGGGCCATCGTCTGCCGCTTCAAATTCGAGAGTCACGGTGTCGGAAGTCTCGGACCGCTTCGCGGTCACCCTGAACGGTCTCGGAAGCATTGGTTCGCTCAGAGCAGGTGCGTCGTTCGTAGTTGCGATCAAGGCCATTTCATCCCTTCCCATACAGGTCGAGCAGTTGGATCCTGGCGTAGTGGAGACGTTGGGAAGCTTCCCTCGCGACGATCTCCCACATGAGGCGATCGAGGTCAGGATTCCGCTCGCATTCGTCGCGAACGAACGACGCGTCCATCACAGCCAGCCTCGTCTCTGTCACCGCTCTTGCCGTCCACATCCACCGGTGTGGCGACACACGCCAACTCAATCCGACGAGGGCGCCGTCACTGAGCGTCTGAACGGTTGTTGCCGGCTTCGCAGGCCGCTCGACCTCAAGTGCAAGGATCCCTTCGGCGATGATGAAGAACCTCATGGCTTTACCGTCCTCACGGAACAACACTTCGTCAGGCTCGAGGACGAGCTCGGTGGCCAGGGACTCGAAGAAGGCGAACTCCCTCTCATCCAATCTCGCCAAGAGGTCGCTCGTTGCGCGCAGATCTTCAAGGTTCATACTGTCGTCACCTCCGTGTTCGCTCGTAGCGCCGCTACCTCAGCCGTCATGTCGATTCCCGCCGGACACCAGGTGATGCATCGCCCGCAACCAACGCAGCCGCTCGTGTCGAACTGGTCCTGCCAGTACGCGAGCTTGTGTGTCATCCACTGGCGGTACCGCGAACTCGTCGAGGACCGAACGGGATGCTGGTGCAGATTCGTGAATTCCATCGTAAAGCACGAGTCCCAGCGTCTCTGGCGCACGGCCGTGCCCTTGAGGTCAGTGACGTCCTCAACCGTTGAGCAGAAGCACGTGGGACACACAAGTGTGCAGTTCGCGCAGCTGAGACAGCGCTGCGCGATGTCCTCCCAGATGGGGTGCTCGAGGTTGGATGTGAGCAGGTCGTAAACATCATCGGTCTGCATCGACCTGCCCATCTGCGTCTTTGTCTTCGAAACGATCGATGCGACCGTCGCTGAATCCGACTCAACCGCGGCACGGCCGGGAAGTTTCGAGAGGATCGCTTCGCCTGCTTCAGAACCGGATTCGAGGATGAACTCGTGGATGTCGCGTTCGAGAACTTCGGTGAGCGCGAGGTCGAAGCCGGTGTTGGCTCGCGGGCCTGTGCCCATCGAGACGCAGAAGCATGTCCCGCCAGCGACTGCGCAGTTCACCGCGATCATGAGCGCCCGGTTTCTCGAGGCTGCGTACGTCGGGTCTGTGAATCCGGAACCGATGAAGACTCGGTCCTGGATCTCGATTGCCGCAAGTTCGCATGGGCGAACACCGAGGAACGCGTATCGTGGAGGATCGAGCGGTGCGGATTCGAACCGCAACTCCCCATCGATCCGGTCGACCGTCAGAAGCGTCGTCTGGGGTGGGAAGAGGTACTTCTTCCAGGTTCGGGGACCAACGGCGTAGCCGAAGACCGCTTTGTCGTTTCGACGAACGAGTTCGTAGCTTCCCGCGTCCTGGCGATCCATCCAGCCGATGGGGAGGTCTTCGCTCGATTCGATCTCATCGATGACGATGGCTTCTTCGCCGATCGTCGG
>JAZFUH010000201.1:0-5126 GCA_036447125.1 Acidimicrobiia bacterium
CGCGCTCCTGGCTGACATTTCTGACGACGAGTGAGATCGGTCGATTCCGCTAATCGCATCAAGGCTGCTCACTTCACGCCGATGTAATGAGTAGGCACGAAAGGAGGAACCGATGCAAACCAAGCAACGCCTTTTCGATGATAGGAACGACCTCTTTGACTCCGGTCGTTGGCGCAGAACCGACACGGACCGGGGTGCAGGCACGATTAAGTGCGGCATATGCGCAGGGCCCCTTGCGGACCATGAGATCGGAGACCACAGGACCCGGGTTGTTGAACGGATGCTGAGGATTGGATTCCCAACACCGGTGGGCAGCAGGTTTCCGTAGCCGTCCACACCTGACCCCGGCGAGCGTGGTGTAACTGCCCGCTGCGCGGGATGCTGGACACCTTCACTGTCTCCCACCTCCGCATCGGTGGCATCGAAGCAGAACACGTTTATTGCGCTGCAGGGTCTTGTTCGTTTTTGATCTCGATGACTGTGCGATCATCGAGACTGCTGCGTCGACCCCGATCGATCCGATGTTGGTACCGGGTATGCAGCCGACATCCATTGGTCGCGGCTGATGGTTGGACTCGCTATTGTCGCCCTCGGGAAGACATTCGAATGAGAAGGAGCGGAAATGACTGGCCAACAACCCGAACAGCAAGGTACTGATGATCTCGTCGCTGCAGAACTCTTGCCAAGGTTCCTGGCGCGGCTCATCGATGGGCTGATCCTTTGGCTCGTCTTCGTCGTGGTCATCGTGCCGATCGTTGTTGTTGCCGTCTTCAGTGGGAGTGCTGGTGTGGGGTCTGCCTTCGGCGGTTTCAGCACGGGCGGATTCATCGCCGGGGTCATCTGGGCCGGCGTCACTGTCGGGTACTTCGCCATGATGGAGTCGTCCCGAGGCCAGACGGTCGGGAAGATGATGATGAAGCTCAAGACGCAGGGACCAGACGGCGGGAACCCTTCGTTGGAAATGGCGGTCAAGCGCAACATCTGGTACGCCCTGAGCATCGTTCCCGTGCTTGGCGGATTCGCGCAGTTGGCGGCAACCACCTACATCGCGGTCACGATCAGCCAATCTGTCACGAACACGGGCTGGCACGACATCTTCGCCGGAGGGACCCGGGTCGTCAAAGTCGATTGAGCAAACACAGATCGACATCAGTGTTCACGGGGAGTTGGTACCTCGTTGGCACTGCACCGCGATGTCAGCGAGGTGCGTTCTCGGCCGGCTCTCGATCCGACACGGGGACGAACCAGCGGTGCGGCGGCGGCACATCACCTCTTCGGGAAGCGAGGAACTGTCCAAAGAAGCTCGACAGTTCTAACCGAGGCATCGACTCGCTCCAACACACGACGTTCCTGATGTCACACGGGATCTGATATCCGGCCTGAACAAGTGCCCAGCCAGCCGCGTTGGTCGTGCTACCGGCCGCTGGCCGGAGGCCGTCGATCCAAGCCAGGAACTCACTGAACATCTGTCTTGTCACGAGTCCGGTTTCACAGCCCTCGCGGGAGGGATCACAGCCGACCGTCAGCCCGTTGCGAGATCTCCATGCGTATGCACCTGTGGCGATCCATGTATTTGTTGTAAAGGCGAGTTCTTGTCTGTCCCATGTCTGCTCGTCCTCTTCACAATCGGGATCCTGATACTCGAACCAGACTTCGAGAGAGAGTCCATCTGGGAGGCGTGTGTTGCCGAGCCATACCTGTTTGCTTATCCCATCGAAGGCGATCAGATCCACTCGACCATCACCGTCATAGTCCGCAGCCCTTACATCCAATAGATCCCCGGGGAACCCGAGAGGGCGATGCTCTGCTGTTGCGAAACGATAGTCATCCGTCTCCAGCGCAGTAGAGACGACCCCTGAGCGTACCGCCCAAAGGTCCGGCCGATTGTCGAGATCGGAATCCCCCAGGAAATACTCGTCCGATCCGGGGAATGGATTCGTGCCTGAGAACAGCAGCCACGCGTCCCCACTGTTCGGATCGAAACCCCAAACATCGATCGAGTCACCGTCGATGACGAAGAGGTCGATCGCTCCATCTGCGTCGTAGTCTGCCGTGCTGATCCACGCCGAATCTGAGGGAGTGGGGACATCGGTGATAGTCGAGGTTTCAGCAGCGTAGCCACCAAAGGCCCAGCGAACCGTGATGCGAAGTCGACCGCTGTCGTCTGTTGCGATCCAGAGATCCTGGCCACCTCGACCATCGATGTCCCCGAATCCGATTGCACGTGAGCGACGCCCCAAACCTCCAACACCAGACACGACAGATCGGCGCGTCGAGCATGCGTTGTGGCGCCGCGACGCCAGGGATGTATCAATGACCAAATCGAATCCACGATCAATGACACGAATCACGTCAATGGCACCGTTTCCGTCTGCGTCGGTCAGGATCGTGGTGAGGGTGTCCCGGTCTGCCCTGGGGACAACACGAATAGATGCCGCCGGGTTGGTGAACGGCACCTCAACGGTGAGGGGCTCGTATGGTTGAGGGAGCTCGTCGATATTGCTGAAAGCAGGACCCTGCCAGGCGAAGTGCATCGGGTCCTTTGAGCCGATCCACAACCCTCCCCAACAGAACCCTGCATCGAGGAACGACTGGACCCACCAGTCCGGCAGGTCGGTAACCAATTCGTTGTCCCCGCGAAATGGATTACGCCGCGAATTGACATCGAACGCGATGCCGTAGGTGTGTCGCGATATACGAAGGCTTCCGCCGATGGTTCGCGCTGCTGCCGAGAATGTCGACGGCTCGTCGATGGAATAGCGGTCTCCCTCAGAGAGCAATGTATTGATCTCATCTGCGGCCCGGGTGAGCGCCGGTAGCATTCTCGGATGCACGGCGAGCGTCTTGGAGGAGCCCGGAACCGTCCACCGCACGAGTTCACGCCTGACAAGTCCAACGGAGCGGCCGAACATCGCAGCAAATTCGCCTCGCAGCAATGTCTCACCGTCCAGCCATCCCATCTGCTGTGCGTGTGCGGTCGGGATCCGTTGGGCGCCACACGAGCTCGACTCTGTGAAGGCGGGCCAAGCTTCGCCCTCTCCACCGATCGCGCGGGCGGGGAGCGGGCTCACGGCCACGGTGAGGAGTACCGCTGCGGTACATGTCAGAAGAACACGGCGCATTTCGACACGATATCGCTCATCCGCGAATGCGGCACAACCACAGGGTTCGGTGGACGCCGGTGCTGATACTCTCAGAGTGACACCACACCGAACAGAGGAACACCATGGAATACACGTTTGGAACCGTCCTGAACGGAACGATGGAAGATGCCGAGAATCGAGTCACCGCTGCGTTGGCTGTTGAGGGCTTTGGGGTTCTCACCAGGATCGATGTCCAGGCCACGTTGAAGGAGAAGATCGACGTCGACCGCGATCCGTATGTCATCCTCGGTGCATGCAACCCAAGCCTTGCACACCGCATGATCGAGGTGGACGCAGAGATCGGTGCGCTGTTGCCGTGCAACGTCGTGCTGCGACAAGAGGGTGACACTGTTGCGATTCGGTTCATGGATCCGGATGCGATCGTCGTCTTCGTTGATGCTCCAGGCGCCGACGTCGTAGCTTCAGAGGCGAAGGAGCGTCTCGGTCGGGTCGCCGCTGCGCTCGCGTGACCCACGACGGATCGGGCACGAGGTCGAGCGCTCGATGACAGCTAGGCGGGAACACCCTGAAGCAGATAGTTGATCACGTCTGCAGCTGAGTAGCTCGTTGACCCATCGGGTGAGAACCTTGACACCAGGGCAGCATCATCGCCCGATGTCACAAGAATTCCTTCCACTTCGCCGCTTCTCTGGATCTGAGGTAGCCCGACGTTTGCGATCAGCGAGTTGCACAGGCATTTTCGTCCGACGGTGTCGGCGATGTCTCCGCCCTTCTTGACATAATCGTCGACCGGTTCAGCAGGGCATCGCCATCCGATCGAAGCATCCTCACGCTGGTACGCATGACGCAGATATCCGAGGTCGCAGATCCGGGTGCGTTTCTCATACACGCGTTCGTTCGACAACGTGTCGTCAAGCTGCAGCACTTTGAATGGGAAGCCTGTCGGTGAAGCGATCGCATCTGTGTACACATCAAGCGTTCCGCGTCGTGATTGCTCAAGGACCGTGTCCTTGATCTCCCTGGTGAACCCAGACTCGTCGCAGTAAGCAAATGCCGTTCCCACCTGTACGCCAACCGCGCCATCGTCGAGCGCCTCACGCACCTTGTCCGGCTCGCCGAAACCTCCTGCAAGCCAGAAGGGCTTACCCAGATCTGCAATGGCCTCGAGATTCGGGATATCGCGCTCGCCGTAGATCGGCTCGCCGTCGTCATTGAACTCTCCCTTCTTGCGGGGAGGTGCGTTGTGACCACCAGCAACGGGTAGCTCGACGATGAATCCGTTGACCTCGCCATTGGATTTGGTAGCGAGCATTCGTGCAAGAACATGGGACGAAACAATGGCGAGGAAGTCTGGTCGCGGCAGTCTGCCGACGAGCTCCTTGGCGAATCCCTTCGGGCTGAATCTGATGAACGGGTCGCCCTCTTCTGTGAGCCCCTTGACATCGACCTTCAGCTCGACGTCGAATCCCTCTGCGAGGCGGTCGAGGATGCCAGGTACGTAGCGTGGTATGCCGGCGCCCATGAGGACATAGTCGACTCCGGCGAGCATCACGCCGTACAGAGATGGGAGCGTCGTCACCTGGATCTTCTCGAGAAAATTGACTCCGACGGGGTTGGTGTGACCCTCTTTGGCCAGGTACACCTCTGTGAAGTTCCCAGCGACGATCAGCTCCTCCACCTTTTTCGATGTATGCATGTTTGCCATGGGCTTCACGGCGAACCGGGCGTCCGTGTCCTTGCCACCTTCGATGAAGTACTTGTCCAGGATGCGTTGTGCGGCATCCTTGAAAGGAAACGCTGCAAGCGCCCTGCGCATGTGTTCTCCGGGATCGCCCATTTCCAGCCTTCTCGCTAGGAGTGCACCAAGCGCAACACCGGACACAACACCGAGCTGACCCTGTGACGAGACAGCGTTTGCAAGGCGCCAGTCCGAGACCGCAACGCCCATGCCACCTTGGATGATGACAGGCAGGTCCCTTTTCATGGTGTCGCCTCCGTTGGGTAGCGCCGGCGCCGGAAGGC
>JAZFUH010000202.1:0-18423 GCA_036447125.1 Acidimicrobiia bacterium
CATCATGACCACGCCGATGATCGCCAGCATCACAATGACACGGAAGTACAATTCGCCGTCGGGGCTCACAGCAATGGTCAAGCGGCCAAAGAGATCGACGAATGCGTCAGGGATACCTCTCTGGACGGCGATCGACCAGGCGACCCACACACCGAGCACCCAGACGAGTGCACCGATCGTGTTCAGGACGAAGCCGACCTTGAGCACTGTCCAGGGATCGATCTTTCGAATGATTCGGCGAACCCGGCGAACCGGCATGTTGCCTCCTTGCACGGCAGTGTACCGATGGGGACCGGAACGGTTTGCTATTGAGACGTCGCGCCGGGACGATTCGTTCCTACTCGTTCTCAGCCTGGGCTATGGCAAGAGCAGACAGGGTGGCACCTTCGGAGAGGTTCATCACCTTGACCCCGGTTGATGGTCGCTTCTGCCTTGAAATCGCCTTCGCTTCTGCCCTCATGACGATTCCGTCTGAGGACGTCACAACGATCTCGTCGGTGGCGGACACCGCACTGGCTGCAGCAACGACCCCTCGCACTCTCGTGAGCTTCATAGAGATGACACCCACCCCGCCGCGCCTCTGCACCCTGAACTCGCTCATTCTGACGCGCTTCCCGTAGCCGCCTGAGGTGAGAAGAAGAACCTCATCTGCCTCATCTGCAACGGCGGCAGCGACAACCTGGTCATCGTCACGGAGTTTGACGCCCCGAACACCCTGGGAGGCCCTGCCGGTAGGTCTCACATCGTTCTCATCGAACCGGATTCCCATGCCTTTCCGTGTGAACATCATCAGATCAGACTCGCCGCTGGTCTGACGTACGGCAACAAGCTCGTCGTCATCAATGAGGTTGATGGCGACGAGCACCTGGTTCCTCGAGTCATAGTCCGAGAACTTCGATTTCTTGACCAATCCGTTCTTAGTGAACATGACGAGGTACTTGCTTGTCTCGTAGTCCCTCATGTCGATGATCGCCTCGACAACCTCATCGGACTCGAGAGGCAGCACCGATTGGATCAGCTGTCCTTTCGCTGTGCGGTCCTTGCGAGGGATCTCGTGGGCTCTGACCCTGTATACCTTGCCCCTGTTCGTAAAGAACAGCAGATACGAGTGTGCCGTGGTGTGAAGGAGGTGTTCAACAACGTCGTCGTCCCTCAGTCCTGCGCCCTTGATTCCGCGTCCCCCACGGGCCTGGGTCCGATACGCGTTCGACAGGACGGACTTGACATATCCAGAGGAGGAGATGCTTATAACGAGCTCTTCGTCTGCAATCAGGTCTTCAAGTGACATCTCCCCGCTGTCAGGGATGATGCGGCTACGGCGATTGTCGGAGAATCTGTCTCGAATCTCGATCAGCTCCTCCCCGATCAACCCCCGGCGCAGGGCTTCGTCAGCGAGAAGGCCTTCGAGGTACGAGATCGTTGTCTTGATCTCCTCGAGCTCATCCCTCAGCTTGTTCGTTTCAAGAGCAGTCAGTCTGCGGAGGGGCATGTCCAAGATGTGGTTCGCCTGGATCTCGGAGAGTTCGAACGCCTCCATGAGGCCCGAACGCGCGACATCGACGTTTTCAGAGGCACGGATGATGGCAACGACCTCGTCGATGTTGTCCAGAGCAATCAGCAGCCCGTGCAGGATGTGAGCCCTTGCCTCGGCTTTCGCGAGCCTGAACCGGGATCGCCGCTCGATGACCTCGAGCTGATGGCTGATGTAGTGATGAACGAGTTGGGCGAGGTTCAGCGTTCTGGGCACACCATCAACGAGAGCAACGTTGTTGACGGCGAAGTTCTCCTCGAGCCGCGTGTGCTTGAACAGCTGGTTCAGGATGACCTGCGGATTCCCGTCTCGCTTCAGTTCGATCACGATACGGGTGCCGAGGCGATCAGTTTCGTCGCGAACGTCCGCGATGCCCATGACCTTCTTCGTATTGACGATCTCCGCGATCTTCGCCGTGATGCGGTCACGTGATACTTGATACGGGATCTCGGAGACGACGATCGCTGTTCGTCCTTTTCTTATCTCTATGACGTCGGTGACGGCACGCATCTTGATCGATCCACGTCCCGTCAACAGGGCATCGTGTATGCCCTTGTTGCCGACGATGAAGGCGCCCGTTGGGAAATCCGGTCCTTTCACGAACTCCATGAGGTCGGCCACTGTTGCATCCGAATGGTCAAGTGCATACAACACGGCATCCATGACTTCGCGCAGATTGTGTGGGGCCATGTTCGTGGCCATGCCGACCGCTATGCCGGTCGAACCATTGACCAGGAGGTTGGGGAAGCGCGACGGCAGCACCGTAGGCTCGCTTCGCTCTCCCGAATAGTTTTCCTTGAAGTCGACCGTGTCCTCGTCGATGCCGTCAAGCATGTGGGCGGAGAGCTTCGCAAGTCGAGCTTCGACGTATCGCATCGCCGCGGGGGGGTCGTCGACCGTTCCGAAGTTTCCCTGCGGATCCACCAGAGGATGCCGAAGAGAAAAATCCTGAGCAAGTCGAACCATGGAGTCATAGACAGCCTCGGGGGCGTGAGGGTGGAACCAACCCACAACGTCGCCAACGACACGCGAAGCCTTACGGTATGGCGTGCCCGGTCGGATCCCGCTGTCCCACATCGAGTAGAGAACTCGCCTGTGTACCGGCTTCAAACCATCTCTCACGTCTGGCAGCGCCCGCGACACGATGACTGACATCGCGTACTCGAGAAACGAGTCCTGCATCTCGGTCTCGATGTCTATGGGCAGTGTGGATTCTGGATTCATCATTTCGTTCGACATGCTCTTCCTATGCGTCCAAGAAACGGACGTCTTTTGCGTTCTGCTGGATGAACCTTCGACGTGCCTCGACATCGACACCCATCAGGACGGAGAAGGTCTGCTCCGCAGAGAACAGCTCCTCCAGTTCGACTCTCAACAAGGTGCGCTGCTCGGGGTCCATCGTTGTCTCCCACAGCTCGTTGGCATTCATCTCGCCAAGGCCCTTGAAGCGTTGGACGTTGATCTTGCGCCCCTCGTTCTCGGACTTGAAACGCTCGAGGTCCTCATCCTTCTTGATCCAGGTTGTCTTTGTTCCGATCTTCGCCGAGTACAAGGGTGGCTGTGCGATGTAGATATAGCCATGCTCTATGACGTCGATCATGTGTCTGAAGAAGAACGTTAGGAGAAGCGTTCGGATGTGTGCACCATCGACATCGGCGTCGGTGAGGAGGATTATCTTGTTGTACCTGGCCTTGGTGATATCCATCTCGTCACCGATACCTGTACCGATGGCTGTGATCAGCGACTGGATCTCTGTGTTCTGGAGAACCCTTGCAAGACGGTTCTTCTCCACGTTGATGATCTTGCCGCGGATCGGGAGAATCGCCTGGAACTCCGAGTTTCTCGCCTGCTTGGCGGAACCACCCGCCGAATCACCCTCGACAATGAACATCTCGGAGAGTTCGGGATCCTTCGACGAGCAGTCCGAGAGCTTTCCAGGTAGACCACCAGACTCGAGAAGGCTCTTGCGGCGCGTGAGATCACGGGCTTGTCTTGCGGCGGCGCGTGCCCTCGCTGCCTGACTTGCCTTGTCCACGATCTTGCGTCCCTCTCCCGGGTTCTTACCGAACCACTCCGGCAGCGCCTGATTCATGGCCTTCTGCACGAATGACCTGACCTCTGTGTTGCCGAGCTTTGTCTTCGTCTGTCCTTCAAACTGGGGATCGCGTACTTTCGCAGAGATGACTGCCGTCAGCCCCTCCCTCACATCGTCGCCCTGGAGGTTCTTGTCCTTCTCCTTGAGGACGTTCCTGTCACGTGCAAAGTCGTTCACCGCTTTGGTCAGGGCGGTACGGAACCCTTCTTCATGGGTCCCACCCTCGTGCGTGTTGATGTTGTTTGCGAAAGAGAGAACAGACTCTGTGTACCCGCTCGTCCACTGCATGGCGATCTCGACTTCGGCCGTATCGTCCTTGTGCACGAAGTAGGCGACCTGTTTGTGAATCGGATCGCGGCTTGCATTGAGGTGCTTGACGAAGTCGATGATCCCTCCGGCGTAGCGGAAGGTCTCCGTCGCGACCTCCTCCCCCCTCTCGTCCGAGAATCTGATCTCAAGCCCTTTGGTGAGAAACGCCATCTCCCTGAGACGGGTGATGACCGTCTTCGCAGAGAATTCTGTCGTCTCTTCGAAGATCTCCGGGTCGACCCAGAACGTCACCTGGGTTCCCGTTCGTTTCATCGGCCTTATCTTCGTGACCTTGCCGACCGGCACGCCGTATTCGAATACCTGTTCCCACAGATATCCGTCACGAACCACTTCAACCCGTGTGCGACGTGACAGGGCGTTGACGACAGAGATGCCGACTCCGTGCAGACCGCCGGAGATCTGATAGGCGCCAGAATCGAACTTCCCTCCCGCATGAAGGGTCGTCATGACGGTTGTGAGCGCTGCCTCGCCCGATGTCTTGTGCTTGTCGACGGGTATGCCTCGACCGTTATCCCTCACTCGCACGCCACCGTCGGCGAGAAGCGTCACATCGATCCGGGTACAGAAACCGGCCATCGCTTCGTCCACCGAGTTGTCCACCACCTCCCAGACAAGGTGATGAAGGCCTCGTGGACCCGTTGACCCGATGTACATCGCAGGGCGCCGACGAACAGCCTCAAGACCCTCGAGAACCTGGATCGAATCTGCTTCATAGGACGCGTTTGCGGAAGACTTGGCTTTGCTCACGAGGCTCCTTTGACTCGCCGCACCGTTGAGGTTTGAGCGGCTGATGACACCGGTGTAAGTATAGTCCGAATTGGGGTCAAACCCTTATTTCACAAGCCTTTTCGGTGCTTCTCCTCTCGCGAAACGCGCAGCCTTACTGCAGTCACGAGTTCCTCTCCGAAGGCCTCACTGATCACACCGATGAGCTGGTGTATCTGGTACTTCAGAAGGGATGCCGCCGTGCCGTTTGCCACCTCTACGAGAAGGGTTCGATCCCTGATTCCGATGGGTGTGGCCACGTCAGACCAGTCTCCGGGTGCAATCTCCTTCCAGTGCTCCATCAGCTCCCCCTGTCTGACATCTATTCGGCCTGAGGCACGCTCTATCAGCGTCCCGAGAACTTCGCTGATCTCTGTCGGCTCTTCTCTCTTGCCATAGCCGAGGTACTTCGCTCTCATCCGGACACGCTTCCTTCCTTCACCGACCAGCGGCGTCCTCCGATCGGAACATCATCGTCTCTCGCGGTTGTGACAAAAACCTGGCCGGCCTCTATGAGCGATACCACCCTCTGGGCACGCTTGCCGTCGAGCTCGGAGAAGACATCGTCAAGCAGCAGGATCGGCCTCTGACCGCGGACCTCCTCGATGATCCTGTATGCACCGATTCGCAGCGCCAAAGCGACAGTTCTCTGCTCTCCCTGGGACGCCCGCGTTCTGGTTGGTCTGCCATCCAGCAGGAGATTCGGCTCATCTCTGTGCGGCCCCACTGTTGTGGTTCTTGCCTCCATGTCCCTTCCCCTCTTGTCAACAAGGGCGCCAACCAGCGCGACTCGAAGGGCTTCGAAGTCTCCCGCGTGTTCGGATCCCCATGTCGAGCGATACGACCAATCGAGTGATCCCTCTCCACCCACAACGGTGTATGCATCCTGAAGATGTGGCTGGAGGGCAACCGCAAGACTCCGCCTATGCAGCAAGACCCTGGCTCCTGCATCAGCAAGTCTTTCGTCCCACACCCCAAGCGTCACGGATCCGGTGTGTCTCCCCGCCTGCTTCAACAAGGCGTTTCTCTGGCGCAGTGCTCGATCGTACTCGGTGAGGTCCTGGCCGGCATGAGGCCAGAGTCTCGAAGCCAGGTCGTCCAGATAGTCCCTCCGGACGGCTGGACCCCTCTTGATGACGTCCAGATCATCCGGCACAAAGGCAACGACGGGGACAGCCAGCAGAACATCGCGGAGACGTTTCGGACGCTTCTCGTTCAGCAACACCGTTCGGCGCCCCGTCACCGGGAGCTCGCACTCGACCTTGATCTCCGATGGCGCACCACCGATACCTCCGCGAATCACCGCGGCGTCGGATCCCTCGCGAACAAGGGCCTCGTCAGGTACACCCCTGAAGGACTTCATCATCCCGAGATAACCGATGGCTTCGAGAACGGAGGTCTTACCTGCTCCATTCTCCCCAACGAGGACGTTCACGCCCTCTTCAGGTTCGAAGCGAAGAGTCTCGTACGGGCGGAAGTCCTTGAGCTCCAACCACTTGAGGTGCATCCTGCCTCACAGTCGGACAGGCATCAGCAGATACTGGAAGTCCCTCTTCTCGGCCCCGAGGAGGAGTCCGGGCTTCAACGGGTCGCTCGTCTCGATCACGACCTTCTCATCATCGACAGCATTCACGCCGTCCGTGAGATACCGCGTGTTGAAGGCGATCGTCATGTCATCCCCGACATACTCGCCCTCGAGCAGCTCGGTTGCCTCTCCGACTTCTTGACGGATGACGGTCAGTTCAACTCCTCCTGAGTGCATTGCGAGCCTTACAGGAATGTGATCTTCAGCGACGAGCGCAGAACGACCCACGGCTTCAAGCAGTGCAGCTTTGTCGACGGTGAGACGGTTCGTGTGTCCCTCAGGGAGCAGCTGCCTGTAGTTCGGGAAGGTCGCATCGATGATACGCACGGTCATCCTCCCCTGACCGGTCACGAAGGAGGCCTCGCGTTCACCCAGGGAGATCGTCATCGGGCCCGCTCCGATTGCACGGCCGAGCTCGCGAAGTGCCCGATAAGGGACCAACTTGGAACCCTCGATCTTCACACCCTCGACATCACGAACGCCAAGCCTGTACGAGTCGGTCGCAACCAGCCTGAGCGAGCCCCCTTCGCTCTCGAAGAGCACGCCCGTCAAGGTAGGTCGCGCATCATCAACCGATGCGGCGACTCCGACCTGGCCGAGAGCCTTGATCAGGTGATTCCCGTCGACACCGATACCGTTTTCGATGGCCTTGTCCGTGATCTTGGGATAATCGTCCACAGCCATCTCACGGAGCTTGAAGCGGGGCCCGCCACCTGTTATCTCCACATGACCGTCGTTGGACGAAAGGGTCACGGCTCCGGGTGGAAGCTTTCGTACAGCTTCAGCAGCGAGCTTTGCGGGAATTACCGTTCTTCCCTCCTCGGTGACTTCAACTTCTAGATACGTCCGTACGGTGACCTCGTTGTCTGTTCCGGTAACTGTCAACTTTCCGCCTGCAACCTCACACAGGATACCCTGGAGGATCGGGAGCGGTGAACGCGTACCGACAGCCCTACCGGCTCTCGCCAATACGTCGGCCAGGTCGTCTCGTTCTGCTCTGATTCGCACTTGTTCTTCCTCTGCTGTTGCTACTGCTGAATAGTTTTAAAGGGTAGTAGTAGTAGTAGTAGGCCCTGTGGATTGTGGAAAGCTGCCATTAGTCGGTGCTGTGAAACGATTATTGCATCCACAGGCGGTGTTGATAATTGGGTGGTTATTCCCAACGGTCGACAATGACGTCACGGTGCTGTGGAGAACTCTCATGATGTCCTCAGCTCCTGTGTGATGGCTGAGACTTCATCGAAGATGGTCTTGTCTGTCTGGATGAGGCCGGTGATCTTGTTCACTGCGTGCATCACAGTGGTGTGATCACGCCCTCCGAATGCTGCACCTATCTTGGGGAGGGAGAGCCCGGTGTGCTCCCTGCACACGTACATCGCGACCTGACGCTGTCTGGCGAGAGGTTGTCTTCGTGAGGAACCCGTCATTTCTGATCGCGGGATCTCGTAGAACCGGGAGACGGTTGAGATGATCAAGTCGGCCGTAAGGGGAGCCGCAGCTTGCAGTCCGACGACGTCACGCAGGACGTTCAGAGCGAGATCGAGAGTCACCTTCTCATTTGTGAGAGTGGAGAATGCCGTGACCCGCGTGAGGGCGCCTTCCAACTCCCTGATGTTGTCCGCCACGTTCTCCGCGATGAACTCGAGAACCTCCGGAGGAACGGGCGTGGGGTTGCTAGAGGCATTCTTGCGGAGTATGGCAAGGCGAGTCTCCACGTCGGGGCTCTGGATGTCGGTCATGAGCCCACACTCGAATCGGCTGCGGAGACGATCTTCGATCGTTCGGAGCTCCTTTGGTGGTCTATCGGACGAGATGACCATCTGATTACCGACTTCGTACAGTGAGTTGAATGTGTGGAAAAATTCCTCGAGGACCTGTTCCTTGCGTTCGAAGAACTGGACATCATCAAGAAGAAGCAACCCAACCTTGCGGTAACGCGACTTGAAATCATCCATGCGTTTGCGCCGGATCGAGTTGATGAAGTCATTGAAGAACGATTCAGAAGTGACGTATCGCACCACGGCTGTCGGGTCGAGTTCGAGGCGGTGCTGGCCCACTGCGTGGAGGAGGTGGGTCTTGCCCAGGCCCGCTGCCGCATAGATGAACAGCGGGTTGTAGTGCCGACCCGGCTGTTCCGCCACAGCTTGGGCGGCGGCGTGGGCAAACCTGTTCGACTGCCCCACCACGAAGTTCTCGAACGAGTACCTGGCGACCAGATTGGAAGTGTCGTATCGGCTCGGTGCGGTGCTGGGTGGTGCCGATACATCGAGCATCGGCTGGTAGGGAGCAACGGGTACAGGCGCTGTCTCCAGCGTCTCGGTGGTCACGGTGATCATCACGTCGAATGGCTCTGGCCAGACGGATCCTGCAATCTCACGGACCTGGTGGGTGTAGTTGTCGCGAACCCAAGTCGCGTTGAACCGATTTGGTGCGACGAGTTGCAGCCCCGAGTCCTCGAAGGTGGCGGTGAGTGGTTTGATCCACGTCTCCCACTTCGCGACACCGATCACGTCTCGCAACCGACTGTGGAAAAGGTCGATCTGTGAATCGACAGTCTCTGTTGCGGTCTGTGTGCCTCCCACGCTCGTCGTCTCCCCTCAGGGTATGTGCCCAACCGAAAAAATGTCCACACATCTATCCACAGGATGTGGAGAAGATGTACCAGGGTCGACGGAGACCGGCCCGTGGCCTGCCCTCAGGGGAAAGAGCGGATATCCGCCAAGAGAACGTTTGCGAGCTTAGGTCCGCCCTCCGCGGCAACTCAAGAGCGGTAAATCCGGGCCTAACGTGCACCGAGAGAACATCCTCTCTCCGTCGTAAACCCTTGTGGAACAGGGGCTAGGAGGTGGATAGTCTCGGGTGGAAGGCCCTACCTCGACGAAGACTTTTGGCGAATCAGGTCTATTCTGTCTTTCGCGAGGGCTTGAGAGTTTTCGCGGGTTCCCGCTCCGCTGTCGGTTTCGTCAGATATTCCCTAGAATGCCTGCGTTCTGTATTTACAGGGATTCAACGCGACCTCCCCAGCTAGGGATACCTCATCATGAAGCGTACGTATCAACCCAACAACCGCCGCCGCAAGCGTAAGCACGGCTTCCGTGGTCGCATGCGAACCCGCCAGGGCCGCGCGCTGATCAAGCGTCGCCGCACCAAGGGCCGCCACAGCCTCTCAGCCTGAGGTGCGCTCCTTCGTCTCGCTCACGCCTGGGTCTCGATTCAGAGATATGTACCGCAGCGCGCCAAGACGGCGGTCCGGTGGGATCACGGTTCTCCAGGCCAGAGGCGAGAGTGTGACACCGCACGTAGGTGTCGTTGCAGGTAAGAGCGTTGGAAATGCTGTTCAGCGCAACCGGGCGAAGCGCAGGCTCAGAGAGGCAGCGAACAAGGTCGATCTCGAGTCACACACCGCCTACGTGGTGATAGCTTCTCGAGACGTGCTGGGCGTACAGTTCGGTGAGCTGTTGAATTGGTTTGCCGCAGCCATTGCTGTGGGTAACGGAGAAGGAGACAAGGACACGTGATGGATGCGCACAGCCAACCGAAGACGGGCCTCGGCGCTCGGGCACTTCTTGGACTCGTTAGCGTGTATCAGAAAGCTCTCTCCCCTCTTCTTGGGCAAAACTGCCGCTACCACCCATCGTGTTCCCACTATGCGTATGAAGCGATCGAGATACACGGTGCTCTCAGGGGCGGCTGGCTGGGTGCAAAACGCATCGGTCGCTGCCACCCGTTCCACGAAGGCGGGTTCGATCCCGTGCCAGGCTCGAACGACCCCGTAACCCAAGAACCCCAAGGAAGTACCCCGTGAATCCGTGGACCTTACTGCTCAACGCGCTGGGGAGTTCCCTGGCGTTCTTCTATGACATAATTCCAGAATATGGAATAGCCATCATTCTGCTCACCCTTGCGGTAAGCCTCCTCCTCTTCCCTCTCACACTCAAGCAGACCAAATCCATGCGGGCGATGCAGTTGATCCAACCAGAGGTCAAGCGGCTCCAGAAGGAGCTCAAGGGAGACCGTGAGGAACTCAACAAGAGACTGATGGAGCTGTACAAGGAGAGGGGAGTCAATCCAGCAGCAGGATGCCTGCCAATGTTTGTTCAGATGCCGATCTGGTTTGCGCTGTATCGCGTGCTCTGGCAGGGCCAGGGAGTTCCCGAGAACTCGACACTCTCCGAGATATTCGGTCAGGCGAGTGACGCACTTGAGGCAGGAACCGCGATCACCGATTCGGTCTTCGATCACGTGACGTTTCTCGGGATGAACCTCCTCGTCAGCCCCTCCCAGGCGGTCGACTTCGGCAATATTCCAAGGTCACTTCCCTATCTCGTGCTCCTCGCCCTGATCGTTGCTGCCGGATATTACCAGCAGGTTCAGATGACGAGCCAGAAGAATTCGACCCAGAGTGACGCACCAAGCAGCCAGATGGAGGGCATGCAGAAGGCCATGAAGTTCATGCCGATCGTCTTCGGATTCATTTCCTGGAATTTTGTGGCAGGACTGGGCCTCTACTTTGCAACGTCGAACCTCTTCCGCATCGGACAACAGGCGGTCATACTTCGACTGGGAAATGATGGCAACGGAGACAAGGTTCGGGACGATTCGGAAGAACCTGTCGTTGATTCGCCGGACGAGTCGACGAAGAGTAGTCCGAGTCAGCATAAAAGCAAGAAACGCAACCGCCGAAGAAGGAAGTAGCCCCATGGAATGGGTTGAGGTACAGGGCAAAACCGTAGACCTCGCCGTCGATGTCGCCGTCGAAGAGCTTGGATTGAACTCCCGCGAGGACGCCAAGGTCGAGATCATACAGGAGCCCAAACCGGGGTTCCTCGGCATGGGAGGCAGAGACGCGATCGTCAAGGTTAGTAGGGCTCCGAAGAAACGACGGAGACGACGGAGCCGCGCACGGTCAGGTAAGTCACGGGAGTCTGCGACGAACCGACAGGACGCCGGCAAAGGGCGATCTGGCCGAGGCAGATCCGAAGGCAGGAATTCACGAGAACCCGGTCAGGAGAAGCAGGTGTCGAAATCAGACGCAGATAGGCAAGAGCGACAGTCCGACGAGCGTCCCGAGCAGGCGCCGATCGAAGAACAGGCAGAGGTGGCAGCCGGATTCATCACGGGGCTACTGGATGCCTTCGGATTGGAGGGCACCGTTGAGACGAGAATCGAAGACGACGTGCTCTACATAGAAGTCGAGGGCTCCCAAACGGAGGCACTCGTTGGTCCGAAGGGCTCTGTGATGCAATCGGTCCATGAACTGACGCGAACGGTCGTACAGCGCAAGACATATGGCGCTCCACGTATGAGGATCGATATAGCGGGATATCGCAAGCGTCGACGCGAGGCGCTCAACATATACACCGGCAAACTCGCATCCCAGGTCGTCGAGGAGCAGGGAGAGATCATGCTCGAACCGATGAACGCGGCCGATCGCAAGGTCGTACACGACGCCGTGGCCGATATTGAGCATGTCCGCTCGTTCTCAGAGGGTGACGAGCCGCGCCGAGCAGTCGTTCTTTCGTACGAGGAGTAGAGGAACCAATGGGCCCAGCGTTGCCTGGTGCGTTGGAATAGCTGACTATTGTTGAGCCCCGTTCGTAGGGCCTCTCCCCTCGAGGGAGAGGCGCGAGGCCTTCGGCCGAGCGGAGCCCCGGAACGTAGAACGACTCGGAGGCCTTGTGTCGTTGGTGGCGTCGGTTCGCGGTGACCTCGCACGATTTCCTCGCATCGGCCGGGGCTCGGGCACTACCAGAGCACATTGAGAGACTGAAGGCGTCCATCACGGACTCTCAAACACCCGATATCTCCCACTGATCCGTGGTCGTACAACGTGATACGTTATTCGTACTACCAGCCCGTCACCTCCCGGGTTCTCAACGACCCACCTCATTTCCGAGTTGAGTTGTTTCACGTGGAACAACATCGCTGTATGCTGTCGTGGTTCCACGTGAAACATATATGAACACAGAGAATGACCTCAACGCGATTGCTCGCTGGCTCGAGATGGAGTGGTCGGAGACACAGCGGGCTCTATTTGCCCGATACCAGTCCTGGCTCGTGGATGAAGCGATTCCAGCGGGAGGGCTCGGACCACGGGAGGGCTCGCGGGTCTTTGATAGGCACATCGCCGACTCTCTCGCCTTCGTGAGGCTGATCCCCAGCGACGCCGGCACCCTCGTGGACGTTGGATCCGGTGTTGGTCTTCCGGGCATACCGATCGCTATAGCATGCCCGCATCTTCACATAACGGTGTTCGACCGTGCAGAAGGGCGTACTCGACTTGCCGCGCGTGCCATTAGAATTCTCGGACTCTCCAACATCGCGGTCTCAACAGCAGACATCCACGAGATTCACCAGACCTTCGACGTCGTTGTGTTTCGTTCTTCCCTCACGATCGACCCCGCGACCAGGGCGTTTCAGCGTCTTGCCAACGACGGAGGCCTGGGCATCTTTGCCCTGAGTCGAACGAAGAAACCGATTGATGTACCTGTTCCCGAACCGGATACTATCTTTACGATGATCTCTGAGGGTTCCGGGGTGCTTGACTCACCCGCCTGGTTCCTTAGGATGGAACGCAACCAAGCAACATAGGAGCTAAAGAGCGATGTCCGGAGGAACGATAGTCGCCATCGCCAACCAAAAGGGTGGCGTGGGCAAGTCCACGACGGCGATCAATCTCGGTGCAGGGCTTGCGTTCCAGGGTGAACGAATCCTGATCATCGACCTTGATCCCCAGGGGAACACGAGTTCAGGACTTGGGGTGGATCGATCGACGATCGACACGTCAACATACGATGTGCTGGTGGACGGTACCGCTGTCGCCGATGTCCTCGAGCCGACGTCTGTGCGCGGTCTTCATGTGGTTCCAGCCACTATCGAGCTTGCCGGCGCCGAGATCGAGCTCGTTTCGATGTTCTCTCGCGAGCTACGGCTCAAGCAGGCCCTCGCCGAAGTGGTCGACGATTACGACTTCATACTGATCGACTGTCCTCCCTCACTCGGGCTGTTGACGATCAATGGTCTTGCGGCTGCGGATGAGGTGCTGATACCGATCCAATGCGAGTATTACGCGCTGGAAGGAGTGAGCCAGCTGACACGGAACATAGATCTCGTCAAGGGCAGTCTGAACCCTCAACTTGTGATCGAAGGTGTGGTTCTGACGATGTTCGACGGAAGAACGACGCTTGCGGCGGACGTGGTTGAGCAGGTCCGGAGCCATTTCGCAGACACGGCATACAAGACGGTGATACCGAGAACGGTTCGGTTGTCTGAGGCACCGTCGTACGGAGAACCAATCGAAGCATACGACGACATGTCCAGGGGAGCGATCGCTTATAGAGAGCTTTCGAGGGAATTCAGGAGGCGTCATGGCCGCACGTAAGAGTGGACTGGGAAGAGGTCTCGACGCCCTGCTTCCCCAGGACCGACCACATTCGGGATACGCTGAGGTTCCGGTGGATGCGGTGGCACCCAATCCGAATCAGCCAAGATCTGACTTTGATTCTGCAGGAATCGATTCACTTGCGACGTCAATCGAAGCGGTGGGGCTCCTACAACCGATCGTGGTTCGTTCACAGGGTGAGGGCTATGTGCTCATTGCGGGAGAGAGGCGCCTCCGTGCCGTGAAGCAGGTGGGATACCCGTCGATCGCTGCCGTCATCAGGGAGGAGTCTGATGACGATACGAACCTCATTGAGGCTCTTGTTGAGAACCTCCAACGCGAGGACCTCAATCCGCTCGAGGAAGCAGCAGCGTTCAAGGAATTAATGGAAGAATATGGAATGACTCACGACGAGGTCGCCACACATGTCGGGAGGAGCAGGTCTGGTATCACGAATACCGTCAGGCTGCTACAGCTACCGATGAAGATCCAGGCGATGCTCGTCTCGCGAGACCTATCTGCAGGCCATGCGCGTGCGCTGCTCGGATCCGAGGACGAGGCATATGCGATCCACATCGCGCAACGGGCTGTTGCAGAGGGATGGACGGTGCGACGGGTCGAGGAGGCGATCCGGCTCAGGGAGACACAGGGTCAGACTTCCAGCAGTCGCTCGAAGAAGATCAGACCGGCTGCGATTATTGAGCTGGAGGAAAGGCTCCAGGAGCGGCTGGGTACAAAGGTGAGTATCGACTATCGCGGCAAGGGCGGAAAGATAACGATCAGGTACACGTCGTCCGAGGATCTCGAGCGAATCTACAGACATTTGTTCGAACCTGGTTCCTGACAGGCTGTTGCGTGGGATGGCGGTCCGAAATCGGGACTAGCTCTCGTACATCGACGCAAGGGAGTTTGCGACGACTCTTCCCGTCCGCCTGTTCATCGATCTGAGGGCGACGATGACTGCAGGCGAGCGCGTCTCCTTGAGCATCGGAAGCGTCCTGCCCTGCTCGGTGACCCCCAGCCTCCGAGCGAGATGTGCAGCAATCTCCTTCCCTCCTTCCGAGCGGGAATGTTCTGACTCGAAGTAGTACACACCCTCGTCGTCGTCGCCGACGAGCAAGAACCCGACAACGACATCTGCGTTGAACTTGTTTGCCCGTTGCGCCCGAAGTCGTGCGGGCGGGTCTGTGTCGATGCTTCGGCTGATCACTGGAGATGCCCCGAGGAGCCGGAACGCGCCGAAGGCTGCAGTGACCGCTGACCAGGCTTCGGCGGCTTCGCGTGGGTATCGGCACTCCGGATCCAGATATATGCGTTGACCGGCAATGCTGTTCGGTAGCGAGGCGAGCCACTGGCGCTCTCTCACCGCTTCGCGGCCGTGTTTCTGCGTTGCCATCTGGATCAGACCGAGCTCTTCGCTGACGACACTTCCGGATATTCCATCTTCTTCCAGTCCGCGGTTGTGCTGGAAGTCGAGGAGGCCTTTGAGAGTGTCCGGGCCGAAGACACCGTCGACCTTTCCCGTATCGAATCCGAGAGCGTTGAGCGATGCCTGGAGGCTCGATACATCATCTCCCCGCATCATCGGCACGCGGCGATACAAGAGCCTGTCTCCAAGCTTGTACCCAGCGTCGACAAGGGCTCGCCAGGTTTCAGGTCCGACGATTCCGTCTGCCGGAAGGCCGCGGCGAGACTGGAAATCTGATACGGCGTTGAAAGTCCCCTGGCCGAAGACCCCGGGCTCATCAGGCAGAGTTGAATGATCAAGTGCCGTAAGCCGGTCCTGCACATCTCGAACCGGCTCACCACGGTCACCTATGTGGTAGAGCCTCACGAGTTTGATCGTTCCGGAAGTAGGCCCCGAGTGGTGTGTCGCGCGAATGGATGCCGTATCCCTCGTGGCCTCGACGCCCGTGGCTGTGGCCTCCGGCTCGATGTAGCCCAGAGAGCGCCTCTGTTGTGCGTCCCTGCCGGATGGGCCGATGCCACAGAGACACCCAGACACCAAATCTGCGACAGAACACTAGGTGAGGAAATCAGCCAGCTCCGAGGTGAGTTGCCCCTTGCTTCGAGCCCCGACGAGTCGGCGCTTCTCCTCACCGCCCTGAAAGATTATGAGCGTGGGAATGCTCATCACCCCGTAGGAGCTCATCGTCTCAGGGTTCTCGTCCACGTTGAGCTTTGCGACCGTGAGTTTTCCCGCGTTCTCACCGGCGATCTCATCGAGGGGGCCGTCCATAATCTTGCAAGGACCGCACCACTCGGCCCAGAAATCGACGAGCGTCGGCGTGTCTGAAGCGATCGCTGAAGAGAAATCTGCATCCGTGACTGTGGTCGTGTTCTGACCCATTGTGTCTCCTGTCTCTGATTCGGCGGTTGGGCCGAAGTGTTAGGTCTGCTCGTGAAGCCAGCGCTGGGCGTCGAGCGCCGCCTGGCATCCCATGCCCGCTGCTGTGACGGCCTGCCGATAGATCTTGTCCGTTACGTCTCCGGCGGCAAACACACCCTCAACGGACGTCACCGTGGTGCCGGGCTCAGTCAGGATGTATCCGGCCTCGTCCAGGTTGAGCGATCCGTCGAAAACGGTGGTATTGGGAGTGTGTCCGATGGCGACGAACAGTCCGTCCGCTGCGAAATCGGTGACCTCGTCCGTCTTGACATTTCGAATCTTGGCTCCTGTGACCAGTGTTTCGCCCACTATCTCATCGACGACTGAATCCCAAAGCACGTCGATCTTCGGGTGGTCGAGGATCCGATCAACCATGATCGGTGATGCTCTGAACGCGTCTCGTCTGTGCACAACTGTTACCTTGGAGGCGAATTTGGTGAGGAAGAGAGCTTCTTCCATGGCAGTGTCTCCGCCGCCGACAATGATGAGCTCCTTCTCCCTGAAGAAGAATCCGTCACACGTGGCACATGCAGACACTCCGAAACCGCGGAGCCGGTCTTCTCCTTCAACACCGAGCCACCGTGCCGAAGCGCCGGTCGAGATGATGATGCTGTCCGCGTTGTAGTTGTCCTGCCCAACGCTGACTGTGAAAGGTCGTTTCAAGAAGTCGACTTCGGTGACGTCTGAACTGATGATGCGTGTGCCGAAGCGTTCTGCCTGTTTCCGCATCTGCTCCATGAGATCTGGCCCCATTATGCCGTCTGGAAATCCTGGGTAGTTCTCAACGTCTGTGGTGATCATGAGCTGTCCGCCGCGTTCCATACCTTCGATCATGAGCGGTTCGAGATCGGCCCGAGCGGCATATATGGCTGCTGTGAGGCCCGCGGGACCGGAGCCAATGATGAGAACCTTTTCGGCCATGGGCTACTCCTGTTGCGAAGTTCTGTCTTGGGGATACCGCCGTGACCAGACGAAGGCTCCTACCAGGATCAGAACCAGGCCCACCACGGCGTATGCGGTTTCGGTACCCATCAGCGTTCCAAGGGCACGGAATATTCCCACCAGGATCCAGAAGACAGCGGTCAATCCGGCAGCGATCAGGATCAGCCCGACAGCCACCCACGTGATCGCCACCGCAGCGCGATCCACCGAGAGCTCTCTTACCTTGGTTGCGACCTGCTCGAGGCCGTCTGCAACACGGGCTGAGATTGAAGGATTCTGCTCTTCCATAACGCCCGGAAGCCTAGTGCGATGCGTCGTGGGTCGGTTCTCGGAGAGAATCCGTACATGATTTGGGGCTCGAGACAACCATGGTGAATCGCGGAACTCGCGCCCTGCACACGGTGACCGTCGCCGTGTCGATTCAGCCCTGTGGTCCGTGATCGACGAGCGCGCAGGTATCCAGGACGAAGCTCAGGCCGTCCTCCACACCGGAACCGAAGTCGAAGCCGAGGTGGATGATCATCACGTTGTTCTCGAGACCAGCGCCGAGGACGAGGATTCCGGTGATCCCCTCGGGGAGGTCGGTGTCGAGCTCATCGACGCAGGCTGCCACGTCATCGGTATTCAGAGTGACCGTCGAGTCGAAGTCGAGAGGGGACAACAAACGTGACACAGCAGCCGGGCTGTCGGCGCCCCGGGCACGTATCAGAAGGTCTTCGAGGTCGGCAGAGTTCGTCTCGTACACCTGATCCTGTTTGAGGAGGTCCTCAAGGACGTCAGGTCCCGTCTCCGGTGCGGCGATCTCAGTCTCGCTGGCGAATGCCAGCCCGTCCTCAAGTCGCGCCTCTGGGGTTCCTGCCGCGGCGATCGTGGTCTCAGATCGCTCGACTTCGGTGTCGTCCAATACGGCGCCTGCAAGATCGAATGACACGGTGTCCTGTGAACCCCCAGTCAGTGTGCCCGGCAGGATCACGATCGCTGCCACCACGGCTGCCGCCGTGACCAGTCCGAAGACAGGTCGCCACCAAGGGATCTTTCGCCTCTCAGACGAAGGCGATGGTGTCTTCTCAATCTCAAAGCCGAGCTTCTCGGTCAGGTTTGCGTGAAGGGCTTCACGCTCACTGGCTGTCATCCGCGAAACAACGCCGGAGTTCAGGAACTCGAGGGCCGTGATCTGGTGGGCGTATTCCACAGACAGCTCAGGATCTGCTTCGATGCGCGCCAGAGCGTCCTCTGCGGCTGTTCCGCTGAGGCGACCGTCTGAGAGTGCGGCGATGAGATCGCGATCCTGGTCGTTCATTGTTCTCCAGTGTCTCCAATTGGATGCTCTGAGGCAGGGTTGAGGTTCCCAAGACTTTGAGCCAGTTGTTTTCGGCCTCGGAAGAGCCTGCTCTTGATCGTTCCG
>JAZFUH010000203.1:0-7432 GCA_036447125.1 Acidimicrobiia bacterium
GTCGATATGGCGGGTTGGCGGGTTACGACCTCGAAGCGATCGCCATCGGACTCCAAGAGGTGCTCGACGAGAACTATCTGCGGTACCGGATCCGTTCAACGGAGTACCTCGCGAGAACAGTGAGCGACGGCGGAATGCCCATCGTTCAGCCTCCGGGTGGACACGCGGTGTATCTCGATGCAGCAGGCCTGCTCCCCCACATTCCAGCACACGAATACCCGGCCCAGTCCCTCGCGATCGAGCTGTACCGAGCCGGTGGCGTTCGCGGTGTCGAGATCGGAACGGTGATGTTCGGTCGCCGCGATCCTGACGGTGGGCCTGACGAGCCCGCACCGATGGAACTTGTGCGATTGGCGATTCCACGCAGGACCTACACCCAGAGCCATATCGACTACGTCGCCGAGGTCGTCATCGATGTCGCCGACCGTGCCGAAGAACTCAGGGGCTATCGCATCGTTGAACAAACAGCCTGGCTGCGTCACTTCACGGCGAGGCTCGAACCGATCTAGAAGATCGCACAAACGCGAGCGAGAGGGGCCTCCAACGAGACCCCTCCCATGCAAACCGACCGACCGTGACGGCGTTCTGATCACTGCCGTTAACCGACTTGGGTTTCAGACGCCTCCGGCATCTGCCTTCGTGTTGATCCTCTGTCGACACGGCGATCGGTCTCAAACTTGCTATGTATCTCCAATCTCGCGCTGTCATCGCCTCCTGTCAATGACCATTCAGGTTTCTGTGCTCTGCCACGCGTTAGCGTGGTCCCATGCAACGAACAATCTTTGAGCCGGAGCACGAGCTGTTCCGCGAATCGGTCAAGCACTTCATGGAGAAGGAGATCCTGCCGCACGTCGACCGGTGGGAACGCGACGGCAAGGTCGACAAGGAGATGTTCCGAAGGGCCGGTCAAGCAGGGCTGCTCGGCATGTCGATACCCGAGGTGCACGGTGGCGGAGGGGTGGAGGACTTCAGATACAACGCCGTGATCGCAGAGGTCTTCACCGGTGGCGGTGCGGGGTCGTCGAGCATGTGCATCTCACTTCACAACGACATCTGTGTGCCCTATTTTGTGACGTATTGCAATGAGGAACAGAGGGACAGATGGCTTCCGGGACTCGCAAACGGTGCCCTGATGACGGCGATCGCGATGACCGAACCAGGAACGGGCTCTGATCTCTCCGGCATCGCCACAACCGCCAAACTGGAGGGTGACACCTACATCGTCAATGGGTCAAAGACGTTCGTCACGAACGGCATCAACGCCGATCTTGTGATCATCGTCGCACGCACCTCTGATGATCCCCACGCAGGCCTGACGCTACTCGTCATCGAAGACGACATGGAAGGGTTCGAGCGCGGTCGCAACCTCGACAAGATCGGTCTCCACGCCCAGGACACGGCGGAACTGTTCTTCAACGATGTCGCCGTTCCGGTCGCCAACAGGCTGGGCGAGGAGGGCATGGCGTTCTTCCAGCTCGTGTCCAACCTCCCTCAGGAACGACTCTCGATCGCTCTGGGTGCGGTCGCAGGCGCGGAGGCAGCTCTCCGGTTGACGCTGGAATATGCAAAGGAGCGAAAGGCATTCGGACGACCGATCGGACGCTTCCAGCACAACCGCTTCCGGCTGGCCGAGGCCAAGACCGAGGTCGACATCGGTCGCGTCTTCGTCGACCGACTGCTCCAGGAGCACATCGAAGGCAACCTCTCCATCGAGCAGGCAGCCGAGGCGAAGTGGTGGACAACAGAGATGCTCATTCGCGTCGTCGACATGGGTGTTCAGATGCACGGTGGGTATGGCTACATGATGGAGTACCCGATAGCGCGAGCCTACGTCGACGCCAGGGTCCAGACGATCTACGGTGGGACGACCGAGATCATGAAGGAGATCATCGGCAGGGGGATGGGTGTCTGACGCCAGACGGCTATGTCATTGGACCCATGCCGACCTGTCGGTACGGCAGATACTCTGCAGTCCACATTTCATCGTCGATCATGGTTTCGAGGTCGTCGACATGATCCGCGACACCCTCTTCAATGGCCTTGTTGGCAACGGAAATGGCCACCGCGCGGGATACGTCGCGAACATCAGCGATGTTCGGATAGAGCTGACCCCGGGCCACCAGGTCTGGTCCCGTCGCATCTGCCAATGCTCTTGCGGCGGCAAGGAACATCCCGTCTGTCACCTCCCGAGCCTTTACGGTGATCACTCCAAGGCCCATCCCGGGGAAGATGAACACGTTGTTCGCTTGTCCAACACTGTGCACCTCGCCGTTGAACTCGACAGGTGAGAACGGCGAGCCGGTCGCGACGATCGCACGGCCGTCCGTCCACCGGATCGCGTTGGATGGCGTCACCTCGGTATGGCTTGTTGGGTTCGAGAGTGCCAGAACGATCGGGTGTTCACAGTTCCTGCCCATGGCCCTGATCACTTCTTCTGTGAACAGTCCCGGGGTGCCGCTCACACCGATGAGCACCGTCGGGCGAACCTGTGACACAACGTTGAGAAGTGAATAAGGATCCTCGGTCTCCTCCCATCCGGCTACAACCTCTGCGGGCGTTGCGAGGTCGGCCTTGATGTCCGAAAGGGCGCCTCGGTCCGTCGTCACCAATCCCCGGCTGTCGAGTACGAACACCTGGCTCTTGGCTTGGTCGATATCGATACCCGAAGCCGCCATTGCCAAGGCGATCTGCTCGCGGATACCGTGGCCGGCGGATCCTGCGCCGGCGATCACGATCCTGTGATCCGTGAACGGCGTTTCGATCGAGCGGGTTGCAGCGATGAGACCACCGACAACCATGGCAGCCGTGCCTTGAATGTCGTCATTGAACGAGGCTATCCGCTTGCGGTGACGCTCGAGATTGTTGAAGCTCGTGCGGTTTGCAAAGTCCTCCCACTGCAGCAGGGCACCAGGGAACACGGTGCACACCGCGTCCACGAACTCATCGATCAGCTCGTCGTACTCCTTGCCCCTGAGCCGGGGCTGGCGATATCCCACGTAGAGAGGATCATCGAGCAGCTCACTGTTGTTCGTACCGACATCGATCGAAATCGGGATGCACCTCGCTGGATGGATCCCGGCCGCTGCCGTATAGAGGGCGAGCTTGCCGATCGGAATCCCCATTCCTCCAGCGCCCTGATCACCGATTCCAAGAATGCGCTCATTGTCCGTGACGACGATCACAGGCGGTTGCTCGACAGGGCGCGCCAGAAGGAGCTCGGCGATACGCCCACGATCTCGCGGCGTGATGTAAAGACCGTGTGCGGTTCTGTAGATCCTGCTCCAGTGCGAGCATGCCTTTGCCACCACGGGTGTGTAGATCACCGGTACGACCTCTTCAAGATTCTCGAGGACGAACCGATAGAACAGGGTCTCGTTTCGATCCATGAGCGCATTCAGGTACACGTTCTTGTCGATGTCCCTTACTTTCGAGTCGTACTGCACGCGTACCCGAAGCAACTGCTCATCGATCGAGGCAACATGATCGGGCAACATCCCGCACAGGCCGAACATCAATCGCTCCTCGCGGGAGAACGCGTCTCCTTTGTTCAGGAATTCATCATCGAGGAGGGCATCGCCGCGCTTGGCGATCGGAAGATAGTGTTCCCCTGTTTCGGGATCAGTGAGAGGCCTGAAGCTCATGTGAGGCTCCTGTTTCTGACGCACAACTTGACGTGCGTTCATCCAACCAGCCTATCGGGACTATGCTGGTCAGCAAATCCTGAGTACCGAGGTAACCAATTGACGCGATCCCGGTGACGGGACGGTGTCATGTCTGGTGTTGAATGGCCATGTGGATGCCATTGCCCGATTCATCGTCAATCGATCGAAGCTGGTTCTCGCGCTGACTGTATTGGTCAGCATCGTCGCTCTGCTGATGTTGCTCCGCATGAGTTTCAATGCGGATGTGACATCCTTCCTCCTCGAGGGCAACGCCACGGGCGAGCAACTGGTTGAGTTGCTCGAGAAGTACGAGACGACCGATCCCATCAACGTGGTTGCTTCTCTACCCGATGGTGAGACCTTCACGTCATCGAGAAACTTCGCGCTGATCGCTGAGTTGCGCGACTCACTGGAGATGGTCGAAGGCGTTGAGGCTGTTGCGAGCGTGATACCCGATGTCAACCCCGCCACGGGCGGGGCGTTGACACCGGCAGCTATTGCCACCGCCCCCGAAGGTGTGATCATCGGTGCACTCGACCAGAATCCGCTGTCTGGACTGCTCATGTCCGGGGACGGTCGCCACACGCTTTTGATCGTGTCACCGGGAGATGACCCGACCTCAACCGCCAGGAGAGTCATCGACGTCACCCAGGAGGGGCTCGAGCTGACCTATTCGGGCAACCCTGTCGTATTCGCATCTGTGCTCGACCTGTTGACGTGGTTCCTGCTCATCCTTCCCCCGCTCGTCATTGCGTTGTTGATCCTTGTGTTCTTCTCAACGATCGGAGACGTCAGACTGAGCGCAATGGCAATCGTTCCTGCCGTTCTCGGGTCATTGTGGGCATTCGGTATCATCTTCGGCGCAGGAGTGCGGATCGATATCGTGACGGTGATCGTGCCGATCTTCGTCATCGTCATGGGATCAGCCGATGGTCTCCACTTCGTCACGCATTTCCAGGAACAGTCCACCGCATCGGATGATCCGGTCCTGCGTGTTCGCTCGGCGCTCTCCGAAGTCGGCGTCCCGATGATCCTCACCACGATCTCAACCGCGGCCGGCTTTCTTGCGCTTCTCGCCACGGACGTTCAGCCCATACGCCAACTCGGACTGTTCACAGCGATCGGGATCACATGTGCCGGGATCGTCTCGTTCTTCTCCCTGCCCGCTCTCATGAGCCATCTCACGATCGAACCGAAGCACCGGACCGCGCTGATCGGAAGCCGGGTGACACGTGGACTCAAGGCTGTGGTGCGAACGAGGGTGCCTGCGTTCTCCATTGTCGGGCTCATTGTCGTGTTCAGCATCTGGGCGATCCCCCAACTGGCCGTGAACGCCGACCAGCTCTTCTTCTTCAAGGACGACGACCCTGTGCGTCTCGCTTTCGAAAGGACCGAAGAGCTGTTCGGAGGCGCGACACCCCTGATTGGTGAATTCGCATTCGACCAAGAGGATCCACAGGGGTCACTGGCCGACGCACTGCAGGCCACCGCAGATCTCGAGGCTCTCGATGGCGTACGAACGGTGTTCTCTGTGGCGAGTCTTGCAGGATCCTTCAGCCCAGACCGGCTCGAATCGATCCTCTCCGGCGAGACAGAGCTGCCCATCGGGAAAATGGTGTCTGAGGACGGACTGCGATTCATCCTTCTCCCGTCTGAGTTCACCACCGATGACCTCCAGCGATGGACAGACCTCGCGGAGTCATCAGAAACCGTCACCGTGTTGACCGGGATGCCAATCGTCTGGGACGAGATTGCCCGTCTTGTGTTGAACGCCCAGGTGATATCTCTCGCAGTTGCATACATACTCGTCGCGGCGATGCTGATGGTCGCCTACCGAAAGATCAGGGAAACACTCGTGGCACTTGTGCCCATCACGTTGACCCTTGCCATGATGCTCGGCTTCATCGCAGTATCGGGGATTCAGCTGAACCTCCTCACTGCGGTCATCTCCTCCATCGTGATCGGCGTGGGAATCGACTACGCGATCCACTTTGTGGCTGCGATCGACAACGCCAGAGATGGAGGGAGCGGATATGTGCTTCGGGCCATTGACAAGACTGCCAGACCGATCACAGCCAATGCGTTTGGTATCGCCGTGGCACTGAGCGCCCTGTGGATCTCACCCCTCAAGATCCACCTCCAGATCTCCCAGATCATGTGGGTGGCAATGATCACCGCAGCAGCCACGACGCTTGTCGTGATCCCGGCAATGCTGCCGCGGAGTGCGGTTGAAGGCGGCTGACCGAAGAGTCCGGTGTCTACACTTGTTCCATGGGATGGATAATCGCACTCATCGTCGTCCTGGTGATCGGGTTCTTCGTCGTCTCGGCGTACAACAAGCTGATCAAGCGCAGGAACAGGGTCGACACAGCATGGAGCCACGTTGATGTTCAGCTCCAGCGCCGGCTGGACCTGATCCCGAATCTCGTCGCTACGGTCAAGGGGTACGCAAGCCATGAGCGCGAGACGTTCGAACAAGTCACCCGGGCTCGTGGCGCAAGCAACTCTGCCAGCACGCCGGGCGAACAGGCCCAGGCGGACAACTTCCTGACGGCAGCCCTGCGACAGCTCTTCGCCGTTGCAGAGGACTACCCCGAGCTCAGGGCATCGGAGAACTTCCAGAACCTGCAGGGCGAGCTCTCAGAGACGGAGGACAAGATCGCGGTCTCCCGTCAGATCTACAACGACACGGTTCTTAGCTACAACAACACGGTGCAACAGATTCCCACCAATATCGTCGCTGGGATCGGCGGGTTCGACATTCGCGAGTTCTATGACGCAAGCCCGGATGCACAAGAGGCCCCGACGGTCGAGTTCTGACTGATGCGAAGGGCAGCATTCCCGCTCCTCGTCCTTCTGATTGTCGGCGTGATGGCTTCCCCGGCGGGGGCAAAGTCTTACTGGATCGACTCAGCCGATATCGACATCACCGTCGAGGGTGACGGAAGCCTCTCTGTCGTGGAGCGGATCAGATACGACTTTTCCGGTTCGTTCTCCGGCGCATACCGAGACATCCCGCTCCGTCAGGGGGAGTCGATCAGGGACATCACCGTGTCTGACGCACGTGGCATCTATGCCCTGGGAGGCTGCGTGGAACTCGGTTGCTCTTCACCGCCCGGAACGTACGGCGTTGCGTCGATCCCCGGGTACGTACGGATCGTATGGCACTACTCCGCGGCCGACCGGCAACGCGAGTTCACCATCGAGTACGCCATGGTCGGGGTTGCGACAGCCTACGACGATGTTGTCGACGTCAACATCCAGATCTGGGGCGACCAGTGGCCGGTCGGGGTAGACGAGATAACTGCCAGGATGCACGTCCCCGGAGGTGCCGAGCCGGGCGAGGTCTATGTCTGGGGTCATCCATACGGAATCGACGGCACAACAACGCTCGGCGACGACCAGGTCTCTCCGGCCCTCACAGCCTCAAGCATCCCATCGGAGACCTGGGTCGAGCTCCGATCCGTGTTCCCGACCGACCTGCTGACGAGCACCAGTGGCACAAGGGTTGTATCGGGCAACGGTCTTGAAATGATCCTCGATGAGGAAACCTTCATGGCAACCGAGAACGAGGCTGCGGCACGTGCAGCGCTCACCGGCTTCATCATCGGAATCATCGCAGCGATCATCCTTGCTCTCGGTCTCGGGCTCATGACGTACCTCCGATACGGCAAGGAACCGAAGATCGACTACGACCTCGACTACGAACACACCCCACCGACAGACCTTCCCCCCGCTGAGGTAGGAGCGCTCATGTCTCAAGGCAGGGT
>JAZFUH010000204.1:0-2439 GCA_036447125.1 Acidimicrobiia bacterium
CCTTCGGCAACTGTCAGCTTCTGGTACTTCTCTGCGTCAGCGACTTCCATGATGGCCTGTGCCTGACCTTCGGCTTCAAGGATCCGGGCCTGCTTCACGCCCTCGGCTTCGAGGATCCGGGCCGTCTTGTCGCCCTCTGCCTCCGTGATCGTGGCACGGCGGTCCCTCTCTGCCTTCATTTGGCGATGCATCGCCTCTGTGACGTCTGCGGGCGGATCGATCCGTTGAATCTCCACGCGCACGACCCTCGTGCCCCACACGTCCGTCGCTTCGTCGAGAATCGTACGCAATACGGTGTTGATGACATCTCGAGATGTGAGCGCAGCGTCGAGATCCATGTCACCGATGACATTCCTGAGGTTTGTCTGGGCGAGCTTGGTGGCAGCAAGGATGAAGTTTGCGACGTTGTACTTGAGCTTCACCGGATCGGTCGCCTGGTAATAGACAACGGCATCAACCGTCACGACCACGTTGTCCTTGGTGATGACTTCCTGGGGGGGAACGTCTACGACCTGCTCGCGCATGTCGACCTTCCGCACCTTGTCGATGAAAGGGACGATCATGTGGAAACCAGGTTCGAGTGTCGTGCGGTACCGCCCGAATCTCTCTGTGAGACCCAGTTCGTGCTGCTGGACGATCTTGATCGCCATGGCAACGTAGATGACCAATACGAAGATGAGGATCAGAACGATCGCTGCTGCCTCCATGGATTTCCTTCCTCTCTTGCTGTGTTTCTGTGCCTTTTAGTTGACGGATTCGACGACGAGTCTGGCTCCCCTGACCTCGGTGACCCTGACCTCGGTATCGACAGGAATATCCGCGTCTCCATCTGTCGTTGCGCGCCAGTCCTGCAATCCGAGCTTCACCATGCCGGTGCCCTGCAGTCTGCTGACCGGCTCGATCACGAGTGCAGACGAGCCGATGTAGCGTGCTGCGCCTACGGGAAGAAGATCGCCGTGGATGTCCTTCTTGGCGAATCGCTGGATCAGCCAGAGGGCAAGTACAGACACAACAACGAATGTGATGATCTGGGTGGCGACGCTGACCGAGAGCAACGCAAGCACACCGGCTATGGCTGCTCCCGCTGCGAATGGAAGCAGGAAGAACCCTGCCGTCAACATCTCTCCTATGGCGAGCACGGCGGCGGCAATCAGCCATGTGGCGGTCCACCCGGTCTGGTTCATCGCTTCGTCTCGAGGACCGAATACGGCAACGGCGATGATGAGGGCGACAATCGCTGCAAGTCCGAGCCAGAGTCCCCAGGTCGCTGGATTGGCGTCGGTGCGCGGCAGGGAGCGACTGGGTTGAGGATTGTTCGGCTTCGGTCCACGCGAGGCAGCTGCCCACTCCTCCGCAAAGGCATCGATGTCTGAGCCTGTGACAGCATCAACTGCCTTACCCGCCGACGCGGCCTCCTGGATGTGCGAGCGCAGCTCCGCGGCCATCTCGTCTGCGGTCGAGGAGGCGATACCAGACCCGAGCCAGTACGTCCGGCACCGATCAACGACCTGGTCTGCGGTCAGATCTGTCACTGCTTGGCTCCTTTCATCACCTGGCTGACCCCAACGGCGAGGGAGAACCACTCTTCTTTCCACTCTTCGAGCGTGTCGGCGCCCTCTCCTGCTATCCGATAGTACTTCCGGGGCGGGCCGGTTCCGTCGGCTTCAACGAAATAACCCTCGATCAGTCCTGATCGCTGCATCCTCGAGAGTGTCGGATAGATGGATCCTTCACTCTTGAGCGTGAGCCCCCTCTGGCTGAGCTTGTCCGCCATCTCGTATCCGTAGCTTGGCTCCTCGCTGATTATCGCAAGGAGGCACATGTCAAGCACGCCCTTGAGAAGCTGGCTTCGGCGGTCCATTCCGATATCCCTGCGTTCGCTCGATATCTAATTATTATAGATATATTGTGAACCAAGATATCAAGTTATGGGTGAGATGTCAAGGGGAGAAGAGATCACGGTCCCCACCGTGAATTCTCTGAAATGCAGAGGGCGCCCGGGGCAGCAGCCGGCCTCAGTCGCAGGTCGGACGCCATGCTGTGTCACCGAAGACGGAGATCGCTATTGCCCAAAGGGATCGGTCATAGGTGCGTAGCTCTTCCCTTGTGTTCACATGGTTGTGCGAAGAGATAGGCTCGCGGTCCTCTGCGTTGTCCTCGAGGTTCGCATCGAAGAAGCTCTGAACACCCTCGGCCCAGTACTGCTCCGAGTTGATCTCAGCGAGCGTGTTCTGCCACTTGCCTTCGGCGATCGCGACGGCGTAGGACTGCTCGATCGCCTGTGACGTGGCAGTGTCAACGGCCTCCATCGCGTACCGCCTGATGGTGATGGCGAACTCGCGAAGGAAGATGTCCTCGCCCGCATACCGATCGTCCTCGAGACACAGCAGATTCTCCTCAGAGAACGCAGCGTACGGAATGATCTCTGTGCCTGAGAAA
>JAZFUH010000205.1:0-2335 GCA_036447125.1 Acidimicrobiia bacterium
ATCAGGAGCAAAGTGAAGGCCGATCGGCTCGAGATGTTTGGACAGATCAAGGTTGATGACGCCTGGTCCGACCCAAGCAGTGCGGCCGACCTCATCCACATCACGGATCTCGTTGAGCCTCGTGAGCACGACGAGCAACCCCGGCTTCACAGGTACCGCTCCACCTGCAAGGCCCGTCCCGGCACCACGAGGAACGATAGAGGTGTCGTATCGCCGGGCAACCCGAACGACGGCTGCGACCTCCTGGACCGTCCCAGGCAGGACCGCTGCGATCACATCGCCCCTGGTGACTCCTGCGTCTTTCGAGAACACTGCCAGATCGAGGGGATGGTCACGAACCCTGTCGGACCCGAGCAGACCGTTGAGTTCGTCGATCAATTTCATGGGCCGAGGCTACGAGCTGTCGGATCGCTCTGGGCGGATCCCGCTTGCGACAAAGACGCGGTGCCGCACCGTGAGATCCCCGGAGAACTCGCTGGCGAGAAGATCAGCCAATTCAGAATCGAATCGCTCGACCTCGTCGGCGTTCAGGGCTGATCCGACACCGTTGCACGTGCGAACACGACCCCGCCAAGCCTCATGGGAGAAGGACACGTCGACCACGTAGCTGAAGCTCTCAACCTGTTGGAACCCGCCACGGTCGAGTGCTTCAACGTGCTCGGGGTGCACGCCGCGCCACCCGCCCTTCGACCAGCCCGGGTTGTGCTCAAGGATGAGATCCTCCGTTGAGAGGGCAACTGTGCCAGGAAGAGGTAGATAGCTGAAGGCGCAGATGATCAGACGTCCGTTTGGAGCCAGCACGCGAACAGCCTCGCTGAGAGCGGCATCCGAGTCGAACCACCACCAGCACTGGCCTGCGCTCACAATGTTGAAACCGGCGTCATCCTGACCTGTGGCTTCGGCACGCCCCTCGACGAACCGAACAGACAGATCTCGGTCCCGTGCACGCCCCCGTGCCACCTCGAGCAACTCCGGAGCGATGTCAAGGCCGGTGGCTTCGAGTCCGCGTGCCGCGAACCCGAGGGCAAGTGTTCCCGTGCCGGTCCCGAGGTCCAGAACACGCTGCCCAGCCTTGATCCATCCATCATTCTCCAGCCTGTAGAGAAAGCTATCCGGGAACCCCGGACGGAAACGCTCGTAATCGCCTGCCCTGCGACCAAAGTCGATGACACGGTTCACGTGATCTTTCAACTAATCACCTCTCCTACGACCAAGCTAGAAGAGCGCTGAGCAGTACATGTCGGAATCGAACCCTGCACAGGATCTGAGAAGGTTACGTATCTGCGGACCGGCTCGAGGCTGTAGGTTGTGGCCATGTCACGACCACGGTCAGATCGGACAGTCCGAAGTGAACCTCGCTTTGGCTACGAGGATCTTGCTGGATTCATCTCCGTAATGACAGGCGACGAGAAGCACTCGCACGCCGCAACGTCAACACTCGACGTCATCTGGACCCCGTACGACCGAATCCTGGACATCGATCCCGACAACCCTGGAGCTCCCGACCGCGACAGGTTCTATCTCTCGAAGGGCCACGGACCAATGGCCTACTACGCCGTCCTGACCGCCAAAGGCTTCCTGGAGCCGAAAGACCTCGAGAGTTTCGGCTCATACGATTCGATCCTCGGCCACCACCCGGATCGCAACCTAGTGCCCGGTGTCAAGATCTCGTCTGGGTCCCTTGGCCACGGGCTTGCGCTCGCCGTAGGAGCAACGATCGGTATGGGGATCACCGGCCGCGCGGGACGTGTCTTCTGCCTCCTCGGTGACGGTGAGCTCGAGGAGGGATCGAATCACGAGGCGATCGCTCTTGCAGGTCGGCTCGGGCTCTTTCGGCTCACCGTCATCGTGATCGACAATCGCAGCTCGCTCCTGGGATGGCTCGGCGGCATTGCAGGTCGGTTCGAGGTCGAGGGATGGACCGCCGCGACGGTCGACGGACGAGACCACGACGACATCGAGCGCGGCGTCGCTGTTCTACCAACTCGTCTCATCCCGCTACGAACAATCCAGCCTGATCGTGTCATCGAACAAGACGTTCTCAGCATGGGCCGAGATCTTCGGCGACGCCGTTGCCGTCGAAGCAATGGTCGACCTCCTCATCCACCACTCCCACATCCTCACCCTCAAAGGCGACTCCTACCGACTCAAAGACAAACACGACGAACTGGCCACCACAAATGACAACCACTAAAACGCGCAGAATTCAACCGGCGCAAACCGCGCAGTTTTCAACCGTCGTTGACATGCGATCGGTGACCTCGATGTGGCTGTGCTCTACTCCTCCACTCCGGCGCCGTTAGATCGCGAGGCTCTCCGAGCATCGGTCACCGGC
>JAZFUH010000206.1:0-11314 GCA_036447125.1 Acidimicrobiia bacterium
AACGGCGTAGCCGAAGACCGCTTTGTCGTTTCGACGAACGAGTTCGTAGCTTCCCGCGTCCTGGCGATCCATCCAGCCGATGGGGAGGTCTTCGCTCGATTCGATCTCATCGATGACGATGGCTTCTTCGCCGATCGTCGGACCGATCACGACGTAGCCAGAGGCGTGAAGCACTTCGATGAGTGAGGAGAGCTGTTCGAAACTCACGACCTTGGTTGGCATGCGGCCTCCAGTCCCAGGATCGATCTCCAAAGCTGCCATCGCGGAACCTACCCGTCCCACCGGATGCTGCTTTGAAGAGCTGATCCACGTCTGTCATAAATCCTTAGTTCTAGTCTAAGCTATTATCAGGAGGTATCGAATGCATGTCAACAAAGCACTGACCGGGGCTGGATCACGAAGGAGAACGGGCATCATGCTCGCTGTGGCGACAGCGGTCATCAGTGGCTTTGCGGTCTTCATCAATGGGTACGGAGTCAGGTCGTGGAAGGGAATCGCCGATCCAACCACCTATACGATATTCAAGAACCTCATCGCTGCTCTCGTGCTGACGGGGATCGGTGTCGTGGCAACGAGGCGCGACTCGTCCCAAGGTCTCACGAACCAAGGTCTCACGAAGCCGAAGTCGACCAAACAGTTGCTCGGGTTGATTGGGGTCGCGGTCATCGGAGGGAGCTTTGCGTTCGCTCTGTTCTTCGAGGGGTTGGCTCGCGCATCAAGTGTCCAGGCCGCCTTTCTCCACAAGACGCTTCTCATCTGGGTCGGAATCCTCGCGGTCGGTCTCCTTCGTGAGAAGGTGCGACCTATGCACGTCGGAGCGATGGTGCTGTTGATCGGGGGTCAGTTCATGCTCGTCGGAGGTCTGAACGAGCTTTCCTTCGGCCTCGGCGAAGCGATGATCCTCGGTGCAACCCTGCTCTGGTCCGTGGAGATTATCATCGCCAAGAAGCTGCTCAACTCTGTCAGCGCGATCACTGTTGGCGTCGCACGCATGGCCGGTGGTGCGGTTCTCCTTGTCATGTGGGGGGTCATCGGCGGTGGATTCACAGCCATGGGCACCCTTGGTCTGGCGCAACTCGGATGGGTGTTCATCACGGGAGCCGTCCTCGCTGGATATGTTGGCACGTGGTACGCGGCCCTCGCGAGGGCCCCCGCCCTTGATGTGACAGCCGTACTCGTCGGCGGTGCGGTGCTCACTGCCTTGCTCAGGTACGCCGCGAGCGGAACTGCTCTGCCATCGGTTCCCGGACTCAGTCTCGTCGCCGTGGGCTTTGTTGTCGCCGTTGTTGCCGGTCTGACGCGGAGGGACCCAGAGGTGGTGCCCGTGAAATGACGTCCGGAGCCGCGCTCTTTGCCCGCTATGCGTTTCCGCCGAACGCGTACGGCTATTGCGGGCCAGCCGATGTCGCCCTGGTGGCCGAACTGACTGCTGCGGGCGATGCTGCCATTGGCGAGCTGCGTGAGATCGCGCAGCAGTTCGAAGGTGCATGGCCGTATCTGCAGTTCATCGGTTCGTCCAGTGGAAGCGATCCGCTCTCCACCGATGTCGTCGAGGCATACTGGATCGGGAACAACCTCCTGGCCGACATCGATCTGGCAGCGTGGGGCAATTCGCTTGATGAACGTTTCCGTGCCCGCGCTGGGGCGCGATGGAAGGTGCTTGCGGACGGCATTGTCGGGAGCGTGCCCAATCACGCATTCCACGTGTTCTGTGTGTACCCATGGGTTGGGCTGCTGCGTTCGGGATATGCGGACCATGCGCTCAATGTGATCGACCAATGCCGGATCCGATGGGGGACCGTGGTTGAGGTGATCGGTGATCAGGTACTTGTTCGATCGACGCCGCTTGTTTGGGATGGCCATGCAATCGGATATGGCGAAGAGCGACACGAAACGGCCCGAGCCTCTGTCGCCACAGACGAGCAGATCCTGCCGGGCGATGTGGTTGCGCTCCACTGGGACTACGTCTGCCAGTCGCTCTCGCCGAGACAGCTCGGCCATCTGGTTCGATATCACGATCGGCATCTCGCGATCGCCAACCACGATGCAAGATCCCTTGTCGGTCTGATGGGTGATTGAGCGAACGAATAGTCGCGTGCGGCGCGGTAGCTTCCGGCAATGGCTGACAGACCGCGAAGTGACGACTGGTGGCTTGCGTCCGACGGTCGGTGGTATCCACCGGATTTGGACCCCGGCGAGGATGCAGCGATATTGCCTGACCAACAGGACCATGGTTCAGCGATCTCTCCGACATTCACACGGGTTGTCTCGATCGCTCTCTCTCTCGCATCTGTGATCCTCGCCGCAACGGCATACGCCGGACTGCGTTATGCCTCGGCACTTCAGAAGTATGCAGGCGAGCTATCTGATGCCGAGGCGGAAGCTCTTGCATCGATCGAGTTGACCTGGGCCGGCTGGACAGCAGTCGGTCTGCTCGCATTGATCCTCACGGGAGCGCTTGTCATCGGATGGACCTACAGCGCTTCCAGGGCTCTTGACAAGCGCGGGCCTATCGGTCGCCGGTGGCGTGGCGGTTGGACCATCGGATCCTGGTTGATCCCGTTCGGGAACCTCATCCTCCCGAAGTTGGTGTTCAACGAGATCGAGAGGATCGCCCAGGTCCCCTACGAGCATGTGCCGATCGGTGAGCAGTGGCGAACCTACCCAAGGTCTCAGCATGGGGATCTGTGGTGGCTCCTGTGGATCGGCGGGCTGATTCCAAGCCAGTTGATCCAGATCATGATCGGAGACCCTGCGGGTGATGCAGGTCGGTTGGCGATCATGGTGAATATCAGTTCGTTCACCTTTGCGCTCTTCGCTGGAGCAGGAATTGCACTCGCATCCCTCGTTCGACGGATCGAACGGTCATCTCACACGATCAGCTCAGAAGGTCAAGGTCGATGAGCAGATTCACGAGTTGCTGGCCCGACAAGCCGCCGCGTTGGATGTGAGCGACCGCTCCATCTGATGTGTATATGACGGTGAGGGGCATACCTCTGGCGCCGAACGTATCCACCGACAGGCCGGATTTGTTCCGGCCTCCGACGTCCCTTGCGATCGGCCACTCGCCGGTGATACCCCACTTGTCGGCGTCTCCACCACCCCTGCCGTTGTCCTGGGAATTGATGCCGACAAAGTTGACTCGGTCACCGATCTCGCGGCTCACGCCAAGGAATTCTGGAATCTCGCCCTCACACACCGTGCACCATGACGCAAAAAAGACGGCCACGGTTGGCTCACCCCTGAAGTCCGACAGCGCGTATCTGCCTTCGCCGACGAGGGCAGGAAGATCCCAAGCTTCTGCTTCGACTGAACCGACGTCCGGCTCGGGCCACGTGACGGCGAGAAGGATCGCGATACCTATCGCGACCACACCGGCGATGGCTCCGTTTCGGACCAGCTTCTTCCTTTGTGCCTGTTTCTGGCGCGCTTCGCGCTCGGCGCGCTTTGTTCCCTGCCGGGTCTTTGTGTTTCGTGCCATGGACTCCTCAGCCCACTGAACGTCTCCGGACCCGATATGTGGTCCCAATAGTCGGAATCCTGACAGGCGCCAGGGGACGCGATGCGGGATTCGGCTCTGATACCCCGCACTCGTCTACGGTTCACGATGGAGGTCCTCATGCGGTCGATCGAAACAAACGGTGTGACACTCGCGGTGGATGACCAGGGAGCTGGTGACGCAGTCGTTCTGTTACACGGCTTCCCTGAACTCGCTTACTCGTGGCGCTACCAGATCCCGGCGCTTGTCGACGCCGGTTACCGAGCGGTGTCGTTCGATCAGCGCGGCTACGGAGCATCCTCGAAGCCGCCGAACGTGACCGACTATTCCTTGGAGATTCTCATCGAAGATGTCATTGGGCTCCTCGACCGCCTCGGCATCGACGAGGCCACGCTCATCGGCCATGATTGGGGCAGCATTGTCGGATGGACAGCGGCGATAGTTCATCCAGATCGTATCTCGAGGGTCGTGTCACTCAACGTTCCGTACCGTGGTGCATGCATCGGGTTCCCAACGACAGATGTCATAAGGGAGAAGCTCGCCGATCGGTTCGGTTACGTCCTCATGTTCCAGGACGAGGGTGTCGTCGAGGCCATGTTCGCCGCCGATCCTGACGCGTGGCTGCGAGGCATATTCTCGATGGTCGCGGGGAACAAGGACTTTCTCACAGATGGCGAATTCAACGTGTTCGCTGACGCTTTCAGAGCCGGTGGGGTCACCGGGCCCGTCAACTGGTACCGCAACATTGACGCGAACGCGGAGAAGTTCGCGTCATACCTCGACGCACCGATCTCCCAGCCGACCCTGATGCTCGCTGCCGATGCCGACCCCGTGCTGCCCGTGAGCCTCATCGACGGAATGGACCGCTGGGTGCCCGATCTGACCACGCTGGTCATCGAGGGCTCCGGACACTGGACCCAACAGGAACAGCCCGGTGCCGTGAGTGAAGCGATCATCGAATGGCTGGACCACACATCGTGATGCGCACCATCCGCGACTGGTTCTTCTCCATTCCGACCCTGATCGCATTCGGCCTCACGCTCGTGGTCTTCGACGTTGCGGGTCGGGTCGCGCTCCTTTTCGGCCTCAGGCAATTCGAGTGGGTGATGGCCGGTTTGCAACGGACCCTGCTCGGAGTGTTTCTGATCTCGGGTGTTCGATTCGACATCGAGGGACTCGACAGATTCGAATCCACCGGTGGATACATCTTCGTGTCGAATCACCAAAGCATGTACGACATATCGATCTTCGGCGGGATCCTCGTCAAGAACTTTCCGAAGTACGTCGCCAAGCGGTCCCTCGCAAAGGGTATCCCCTCCATCAGCCTGAATCTCGTGAGGGGAGGGAACGCACTCATCGATCGCGGAGACAAGGCTCAAGCCGTGGCTGCGATACGCGAGATGGCACGCAACTGCCAGAGCCGCGATGTCTCAGCCGTGATCTTTCCGGAAGGGACCAGATCGAGGGACGGATCGATCGGTGTCTACAGACCCGCTGGCGTCGTCGCCCTCATGGAAGGTGCGCCGGACCTCCAGATCATCCCCACAGTGATCGACGGATCTTGGCAGGTCTTCTCCCGCAACATGTTCCCGATCCCATTCGGAACCAGGGTCAGGGTCATGTTCTCAGATCCGATCTCCCGCAGAGCCGACGAGGATCCTGCAGACGTGGTTGAGGAGTGCCATCAATGGGCTTCACAGACTCTTGATTCGTGGAACCAGAGATCTGGCACGTCCGCCTGATACGCTGGGACCATGGAAGATGTACGAATCGGATTATTCATTGACTACGAGAACCTCGCAATCGGAGCGAGGGAGGACCTTGGCATCGTCTTTGACTTCAGACCCATAGCCGACGCGCTCGCGGAGCGGGGCAGGGTTGTGGTGCGAAAGGCATATGCAGACTGGGGGCATTTCAAGGACGACCGCCAGATGCTTGTCGACAATCACATTGAACTCATAGAGATTCCCCAACGAAAGGGTGCTGTCAGAAAGAACGCCGCAGATATCAAGATGGCGGTCGATGCGGTTGAGCTTGCGTTCGAGCGCGACTACGTCACGACATTCGTCATCTGCACAGGTGATTCAGACTTCAGCCCCCTCGTACACAAACTCAGGGAGCTCAACAAACAGGTCATCGGCGTCGGACTCAAGGCTTCGACGTCGAGGCTTCTGCCTCCGGCATGTGATGAGTTCCTGTTCTATGAGAATCTCGACGGTGTTGACGCACCTCAGGCCAAGGTCATCCGCCGGGGACGGTCTGAGCCCGAGCAGCCGACCAAGACCCTTGACAGCCTCGATGGACTCATCTCACGAACGCTGAGCGGTTTGCAGCGAACCGCTGACGATGAGGTCCGGATCAGCCAGCTCAAGCGGGCGCTTCTGCGCAAGGACTCCACGTTCTCAGAGAGCGATTATGGTTTTCGGTCTTTCAGCGAGCTCCTTCGAAACGGTGCGGAGCGTGGGAAGGTGCAGTTGGATGCATCGTCACGAAAAGGAGATCCTGTCGTGTCGTTCCCTGAGGGTGGAAGGGGAGAGGGTGAAGCCTTCGACGTCCTCGTTGCCACGATCAGGGCGATGAAATCAGTTGATCCTGTTGCTCTCTCCGGCCTCAAGGATGAGATACGCAAGACCGATCCGAACTTCTCCGAAAAGCAATACGGCTACGGCGGATTCTTGCAGTTCGTGAAGGCCGCGAGCACCAAGGGTGCCGTTGAAATGGGCTTCGACCCCGAGACCGGCGCCTACTCCGTGAGTGTTCCGAGCTGAACAGTTGCCACACGCACCGAAAATGAATTACAATACTGTTATTCGTTGCGGAGGCGGAGATGGCAGTAGCGGTACAGGAAGCAAGAACGAGCGTTGACTTTGTCACGGAAGCGGTGCTTGCCGCGCATCGGGCACATGTCGATGACCCGATTGAGATGTCGCTGGCCGAGTTCCTCGACTCGCCCGTCGAGGCTGGAGCGGTTCGCGCCGTGGTTGCAGACAGGTCCCGAATCGTCGAGATCGTTCTCGACAGTGATACGGATATCGCGATGCTCGCTGAGGTCGCATGGGCGCTTGATGAGCGAGCCTGGCTGCTCAACGTTATCGTGTCTTTGAACCGACTCGGAGAAGCGCACACAGCTCTTCGTGGCACACCATGCACACTGCAGGGATGGTGGTTCGATGAGGACTCGGTTCGCTTTGCAGGATTCGAGAGGCCATAGGGGATAGCCCCGCCCCAGCACTCTCCTAGGCTGCTGAGATGCCAGCTCCGCTGTACACCCAGACTGTCATCGCATTTGTTTGGGACTTCGACAAGACACTCATACCGTCCAATATGCAGGATCCGATCTTCGACGCGTACGGCGTGGATCCGGACGACTTCTGGACCGAGGTCGACGGACTCGTCGATTACTACGAACGAAACGGTGTCGTCATCCAGAGGGACACAGCGTACCTTGGACATCTTCTGACCTATGTTCGTGAGGGCGTGTTCGAAGGTCTCTCGAATGAGAAGCTGCGAAAGCTCGGTGAGGATCTTGAGCCTGTTCCGGGGATGCCAGAGTTCATGGAGGCCACGAGGCAACACGTTGGGGAGATCCCCGAGTTCGCAAATGAGGGCATTGTTGTGGAGCACTACATCGTGTCGACGGGATTGCGAGAGATGATCGAGGGGTCCGTTTTCGGTCCCGTCATTGATGGTGTTTGGGCCAACACATTCATCGAGGATGTCGCCGAGCCTGGCTATCTGGAGCGGCTCCCCGTGTCACCCGGCCCCGGGCCGATCAGCCACATCGGCTACACGATCGACAACACGTCCAAGACGCGAGCCATCTTCGAGATCAACAAGGGTGTGAACAAGATCCCGGGGCTCAACGTGAACGCCCGCATGGCACCGGACCAGCGGCGTGTGCCGATGAAGAACATTGTCTACATCGCCGATGGGCCCTCCGATGTACCTGCGTTCTCCATTCTCAACACCTCAGGTGGCAGAACCCTCGGGGTCTACACGGTTGAGCCGCACAACAACCATGCCAAGGTCAAGGTTCTCCAGGAACAGGGTCGGATCCAAGGAATGGCCGAGGCTGACTACCGACCGGGCAAGCCGGCGTACCTATGGCTGATGGACACGCTCGAGCAGATCGGTTTCGAGATCATCGAAGCCAGAAGACAAGCCTTCTCCGCCATCGAGAACCCGCCAGGACACTGACTCCGGCCCACGGACCGCAGACCCACCCGAGATTCGAGATCCCGGGTCCGATTTACCATGACGGTCCTGAACAGGAAAGGCGTACATGAGCATCGAGAAGGTAGGAATCGTCGGTGGTGGCCAGATGGGTGGCGGTATCGCGGAGGTCTGCGCCAAGGCCGGCGTCGACGTCATCGTGGTCGAGATGACGGCTGAGCTTGCGGACAAGTCAAGGTCGGCCATCGAACGCTCCCTTGTCAGAGCCCTCGAGCGCGGCAAGATCGACGAAGAGGGTCGCCAATCTGCTCTCGGGAACATGACATTCACAACAGACCTCGATGCGTTCCGAGACCGTGACCTTGTCATCGAGGCAGTCGTTGAGAATCTCGACGTGAAACGCGACCTGTTCGCAAGGATCGACGAGATCGTCCATTCACGAGATGCGATCCTTGCGTCGAACACCTCATCGATTCCGATCACACAGATTGCAACGGCGACGAATCGGCCTGGGTCTGTCATTGGGATGCACTTTTTCAATCCGGCAACGGTGATGCCCCTTGTCGAGGTCATCTCCACCGTCGTCTCAGACGAATCGGTTGTGGATCGAGCGGCGAGGTTTGCCTCGGAAACTCTTGGAAAGACGGTCGTGCGTGCGAAGGACAGGGCCGGGTTCATAGTGAACAAGCTGCTCTGCCCCTACATCTTTGAAGCGATTCGGATGTACGAGGACGGGTTTGCGACGAGGGAGGACATCGACACGGCGATGGTGAATGGTGTTGGCTACCCCATGGGACCGCTCACGCTTTCGGATCTCATCGGCAATGACACGATGCTCGCCGTGGCAGACGCCTTCATGGAGGAGTACCAGGATTCCCGCTACGCCGCGCCTCCGTTGCTCAAGCGCATGGTCGAAGCTGGCCTCCTCGGTCGGAAGTCGGGCAGAGGCTTCTACGACTACACCTGACGAGTCTGGCGTCCATAGCGGCAATATTTGGCCGATATGGACGCCAGAGTCCTCGTGTCAGGCGGTGATGCGTTTTGCACCGTTGGATTCGAGGAGCTTGGTGAGTTGGTCCTTCTTGACGAGGCCAGAGGCACGCCAGCGCAGGGTGACCGGGCGCTGGCTCGACAGATTTCCACCCTGTCTGTTGTTTCCCTTCTTCGCCTTCTTCGGCTTTGCGGGCGCAAGAAGCACCATCGTCGGCGTTGATCGGATCTTGTAGCGGTGCACGGCGTCGGGCATGTTCCCGATGTCCGCCTTGACGACGTGGGCGCTCGAGCCGTACTCGCGGGAGAGCTCGTTGAAGATGCCGTCCATCACCTGGCACGGCGCACAACCGACCTGGTAGAAGTCAACGAGCACCGGCTTGCCTGTCCTCGTCAACTCGTCGATCTCCCCGATGTGGGTGATCTTGCGAGCCTTGGGTCTCTTCTTGAACATGGGAATCCTATGTGGGCGTCAGATGTGCAACAAGGGTAGGACGCTGTCTATGCCAGGGAATCAGAAGTCAGATATCAGAAGTCAGAACGCTTCGCTGTCAGAAGTCGGAAATCTGGCATCTGGTATCTGTTATCCGTGACGTGTCTACTGTTTGCTGTTGAACCACCACGGAGAAGGAATGGCCAAGATCAGCGGCGGTCGGGTGATCGCACGGGCGCTCAAGGCCCAGGGCGTGGATACCGTGTTCACGCTCACCGGCGGACACATCCTGGCGATCATGGATGGGTGTGTCGCTGAGGGCATCAACGTGGTCGATGTTCGACATGAACAGGCCGCTGCCCATGCTGCAGATGCCTATGCGCGACTCACTGGCAGGCTCGGCGTCGCTCTCGTGACCGCGGGACCGGGGGTAACAGATGCCGTCACCGGCGTGGCGAACGCCTTTTACGCAAACAGCCCGATGCTCCTCATCGGTGGTCGCCACCCCACAACGGAGGATCTCAAAGGTGGGCTTCAGGAGATGGACCACCCAAAGCTCTTCCATTCGATCACCCGCTGGTCTGGCACGGCGTGGAACGCAGGTCGGTATCCCGAATACATCGCAATGGCGACACGCCATGCCTTCGCCAACCGAGGTGGTCCTGTGTTCCTCGACACTCCCTGGGACGTCTCCGGGGACATGGTTGAAGAGGATGCGATCGTATGGCCTGAGGACTTCAGAGCGAACCGCCCCGCAGGTGTGCCGGATGAGACTCTCGATGAGATCGTCGACCTCCTCAAAGGAGCAACGAAACCTGTTGTCTTCGGAGGCACAGGCCTTCGCTGGACCAAGCAGCCAGCCTTCATCGAGTCACTCGACGAGTTCGTGAACGGCTACAAGGCACCGACCTACCTCAACAGCCTCGCCAGGGGTTCCCTGCCGTTCAACCACCCCTATCTCGGCAACAGAGCCAGGAGTGCCGCCCTTCGAGGTGCAGACGTCATCCTGGCTCTCGGTGTCGATTGGGACTTCCGAACCGGATTCGGCAAGAAGATCAACCTGGACGCGAAAGTGATCCAGATCGATGCAGATCCATCGAAGATCGGATGGAACCGAGATGCGAGCATCGGTGTTGTTGCCGACCCCGGAACGGTCGTGGCCCAGCTCTGTCGTCGGCTCGTCGACATCGGGCGGACACAAGATCCGGAGTGGACCCTCGAGATCAGGGCTGCGGAGAGGGCGAAGCAGGAAGCCGCCTATGAATTGTCTCTCTCCGACGCTGATCCGATTCACCCTGAACGTTTCGCCCGCGAGGTCGGAGACTTCTTCAGCGACGACACGATCGTTGCTGCAGACGGTGGCGATATCGTCTCGACGACCGCAAAATGGTTACAGACGTCAAGGCCCGGCGGTCTTCTCGACCCCGGACCGTTCGGTTGTCTCGGTGTTGGCGCCCCGTTCGCATTGGCCGCAAAGTCTGTGGAACCCGACACCCGTGTTGGGATCGTCTATGGAGATGGATCCTTCGGATTCAACGGTATGGAGTACGACACGTTGATCCGTCACAATCTCCCTGTCGTCGGTGTGATCGGTAACGACGGTGCGTGGAACAACATCAAGGTGATCCACCGTATGGCACACCCCGAAAGCGTCTTTCTGTCCGAAATAGGGTTCAGGGCGTATGAGAAGATCGTCGAGGGGCTCGGTGGCTACGGTGAGCTTGTTGAGAAGCCATCTGAGATCGGTCCGGCACTCGAGCGCGCACAGGACTCAGGCGTACCGGCGCTAGTGAATGTGAAGATCGCAGAGCAACTCAGGATCTCCTCTGCGTACGGCCAATAATGTCTGGATTCCTGCAGGCTGCTGAGGTAGTCACAGAGACGACCAACTCCATTGCGTGGGGCGCGTTGATCTTCGGTCTACTCGGCGGCCTCGCGCTGTTCCTCATCGGTATGGAGCGGATGACCGAGGCGCTTCGCCTGATCGTCGGCGATCGGGCCCGTCGGATTCTTGAACGGCTCACATCGAACCGTTTCATAGGCCTCGTCACCGGGGCTGGGGCTACTGCGATTGTTCAATCGTCGTCGGTGACCACCGTGCTGGTGGTCGGGTTCATCTCGGCGGGTCTCATGACGTTCGTCCAGTCGATCCCGGTGATCCTCGGATCGAATATCGGCTCAACCGCCACGGCGCAGATCATCGCTTTCAACATCACGAC
>JAZFUH010000207.1:0-4653 GCA_036447125.1 Acidimicrobiia bacterium
TCCGGCTTCTTCGAGCCGGTGTTCTACCTGTTTGCAATCGGTGTCGGGATCGGGCAACTTGCCGGGGATGTCAAAGTCGGTGGTCTTCCCATTCCATATGAAGCGTTCGTTGCACCGGCGATGCTTGCCGCATCAGCGATGAACGGCGCTGTCTTCGAGGCGACGAACATGTTCTTCAAGCTTCACTACGGGAAGGTGTACGACGGCATCCTGGCAACGCCCGTGGAGCCGACCGAGGTTGCCTCGGGCGAGATCGCTTGGACTCTCGCCCGAGGAGCGATGTACTCGGCTGCGTTCCTGATCGTGATGGCAGCGATGGGTCTCATCAGCTCACCGCTCGGTCTTCTGGCGTTCCCCGCATCCCTGCTCATCGGTTTCGCTTTCGGCGCCCTCGGTACGGCGGCCGTCACATGGATGCGCTCCTGGCAGGATCTCGACCTTGTCACGCTCATTGTTCTGCCGCTCTTCTTGTTCTCTGCAACGTTCTACCCGATCGACGTCTACCCCGAGTTCATCAAGATCGCGACCTGGATTTCACCGCTCTACCACGGTGTCATCTTGATTCGTGGGCTCACCCTCGGCATTCTCGAATGGACGATGCTCATCAACATCGCCTACCTCACAACACTCGGCGCGATCGGCTCCATCGTCACTGCACGGCGCGTCAAATACGTGCTTCTCAAATAGCGCCTCGAACTGCCATGATCCGAGGTTTTGGGTGAGTTCAAGAAAAACGACCCGCCCCCTCCCGGGGTGGGGTATACTGACACCATGAAACCGGAACACAAGACCTCAGCCGTCAACCGGCTCAAGACCGTCCGCGGTCACATCGACGCGGTCCTCGGCATGGTCGAAGACGAGCGCTACTGCCCGGACATCATGAAACAGGTGTCGGCGCTGCAGGGCTCGCTCGAGGGCGTCAACCGTGTACTGCTTCAGAACCACATCGAGACCTGCGTCCTCGACCATATCAAAGAGGGTCGATCCGAGCAGATCGTGGACGAACTCATGGAGACACTCCGGTACGCACCGAGTCTCCCAACCAAGAAAGACTGAACCATATGACACAAGTCACACTCTCGGTCCCGGACATCTCCTGTGGCCACTGCAAGTCCTCCATCGAGGGCGCTGTGAATCCGCTCGAAGGTGTCGCCAGTGCTGTCGTCGCCATCGACGACCGGAATGTCGCGATCGAGTACGACGGATCCGATACAACGATGGATGCGATCGTCGCAGCGATCGACGAACAGGGCTACGAAGTCGCCAGCTGACCAACCACCCCAACCCCCCGTTCCTGCGTAGCTCACACTCGCACGGGCGAACTTTGTGACGCAAGAACAAGAAGGATTGAACATGACTGTTACCGAGATCCGCTTCGACGTTGAGGGGATGACCTGTGCCTCGTGCGCGGTTCGGATCGAACGCGTCCTTGGAAAGCAGGACGGTGTCGAGACCGCGATAGTCAACTTCGCCGGCCAGGAAGCCAGAGCAACGATCACGGACGCTGCCGACCTCGAGGCGCTCCAGGCTGCGGTCGCAAAGATCGGCTACGACATCTCAGAAATCGATCCTGACGACGACCGCCGATCGGTCACCGAGCGTTACGACGCGGAAGCGAAGTATCAACGCCGCAACGTGGTCGGTGCGGCGCTGCTGACAGCGCCGGTCGCACTCCTTGCATGGTTCGGCTCGGGTTCGGCGTTGGACCACTGGGGACAGTTCATCCTCACATCGATTGTTGTGTTCTACTTCGGCTTCCAGTTCCACAAGGCAACGTGGAAACAGGTCACGTCGCTCTCGCCTGCCATGGACACACTGATCAGCACAGGAACACTTGCTGCTTGGCTCTACTCGACCTACGCCATATTCAGCGGCGACGACCTCTTCTTCGAAACCGCAGCAGTGATCATCACCCTGATCCTCCTCGGTCGTTTCTTCGAGGCACGGGCCAAGGGTCAGGCTTCGAACGCCATTGCGAAACTTGCCGAACTCGGTGCAAAGCAGGCACGCGTCATCCGCGGCGGAGAAGAGATCCTCGTCGACCCTGTCGAGCTGGTACCCGGCGAGACCGTCGTCGTGCTTCCCGGCGAGAAGATCCCAGCCGACGGCATAGTGTCGGCCGGACGATCTGGTGTCGATGAGTCGATGCTGACGGGCGAGAGCGTCTCAGTCACGAAGGAACCCGGAGACAACGTTTTCGGCGCGACGGTCAATCAACAGGGAAGACTTGAGATCGAGATCAAGGAGGTCGGGCCCAACACTGCGCTCGCACAGATAATGAAGCTTGTTGCTGATGCGCAGGCGACGAAGGCACCGGTCCAGAAACTCGCTGACAAGATCTCAGGCATATTCGTGCCGATCGTGATCACAATCGCGCTCGTCGTTGGCATCGTATGGCTTCTCGTCTCTGGTGATGTCGCAACTGCCGTGCGAAACTCCGTGGCCGTCTTGATCATCGCTTGTCCATGTGCCCTTGGTCTTGCGACACCAACCGCGATCATGGTCGGGTCCGGTCGTGGTGCCGAGATGGGCGTGCTCTTCAAGAACGCAGAGGTTTTTGAGAGGGCCAAGGGGATCAATACCGTAGTGTTCGACAAGACCGGCACGCTGACCCGTGGCGCGATGACGCTCGTCGACGTCATCACGGATGGCGATCGTGCCGAGTTCCTCACGCTTGCGGGATCTCTCGAATCCGGCTCGGAGCATCCGATCGGCAAAGCGGTCGCTCTCGGGGCAGAGGAGGAGGACATCGAGCTCGCTCCTGTGGAGGGCTTCGAATCGATCCAGGGCATGGGAGCTCGCGGCGTGGTCACAGGCAAGATGGTGCTTGTCGGGAAGCCGATGCTGTTCACTGAAGCCGGGATGTCGGGCGTGGAGGTCTGGCAGGACCGTTTCGACGAGATCGCTTCCAAGGGAAATACGACTTTTCTCGTCGGTTGGGAAGACGAAGTCCGAGGCGTTGTCAGCGTCGCCGATACCGTACGTCCAACGTCTGCACAAGCAATCGAGGATCTACACGGCCAGAACATCTCGACCGTCATGCTCACCGGCGATTCTCTCCGTACGGCCGAGGCGATCGCTTCGGTGATCGGGATCGGCGACGTAGTCGCCGAGGTACTACCCGGTGAGAAGTCTGAGGCTGTGTCAAGAATGCAGGCCAACGGTCAGGTCGTCGCGTTCGTCGGCGACGGCATCAACGACGCACCGGCCCTGACAGTGGCCGACCTCGGTATGGCCGTCGGCTCCGGAACCGACGTGGCCATCGAGGCAGGTGACGTCGTGCTGATGTCCGGCGATCCTGCCACTTCGGTGACCGCCATCAGGCTCGCTCGAAGAACGTTCAGAACGATCAAGCAGAACCTCTTCTGGGCGTTCGCCTACAACACGGCTGCGATCCCCCTCGCAGCCCTCGGATTCCTGGACCCGATGATCGCAGCCGGCGCAATGGCGTTCTCGTCAGTGTCTGTCGTTACCAACTCGGTCAGGCTCCGTAGGTTCGGCCGCTGACCCGACCCGTCTGGCGTCCATACGCGCCGTATATGGCGCGTATGGACGCAAGACGCGATAGGGGAGCTAGTTGATCAGCCACTGGATGCCTCGGGTGATCACTCCGGGTCTCTCGAGGGTCGGAGTATGAACGAGGAGCGCGGGACAGTCCACCGATTCGGCTATCCGGTCTGCAAGAGCAGTAACGAGGTGGAACCGATGCGTCGGAGCGCCAAGAATCACCAAATTGGCACCTCGCGACAGATCGGTCAGGGTTTCGACAAGGTCATCAGTCGGCTTGACGCGGTCATCCCACGGAACCGTGAGATTCTCTCCTAGCTGCTCGTGGTAGGCACGGATCGACTCAGCGAACGCCGGCGGTGCATCCTTTGGAGTCAGGTGCACAAATCGGATCGACGCCGATTCGTGCCTCGCTATGTGGTCCGCCATCTCGATCTTCACAGGGTCATAAGGACCCCCGGTGCCAAGTACGGCGATCCGATCGATCTCGTCAACAGCCCTGTTGCGCAAGAACACCGAATCACAGATCAGGTTCTCCCTGAGCCAACGCAGATCGCGAGTTATGTGGCGTGTCGCCCTGAGGTCCTGGGGCAGGTCTGCGATGAACAGGTCAACTCCCTCTCTCTCAACGAACAGGTGCACCATGCCTCGACGGTCTTCATCTGTGTATTGCTGAGTCGTGACCGCGATACCGAGCTCCTCTGCCCGGGCGAGATCTGTTTCGGTCGGGACCATGCGCTGCGTTCTGGCATCGAAGTTGATCACGTGGATCCGCCCACCAGGAGCCGCCGTGAGCCTCATCGCCATACGAAACAGTGTCTGCTGCCTGGCAGGACGTGTTGGCCTCCTGAACAGCACCAGCACATGTTGACGTCCCCCTGACGCAACGGCATCGGCACTGTTCTGGACGAGTCTTGCGTTCTCACGCAACCTCAGGGCATCTCGTGCAGCCGACTCCTTGACAGCTCGTGACTGGCCGAAGACTCGATACCAGACCACGCCGGCCACAACGATCACTGACGCTCCCACCAGCGGAACGATCCCCATCTGGGTAAGCAATAGAAGTGACGCAGCAATGCCAAACACCTGTGGCACCGGATAGAGCGGCGACCGGAACTTGGGTTGGTACCAATCCAGGTGACTCTC
>JAZFUH010000208.1:0-3539 GCA_036447125.1 Acidimicrobiia bacterium
GAGCCATAGTTACCGACGTGTGGCGTCGTGAGGACGACCACTTGACCTGAATAGGATGGATCTGTGATGATCTCCTGATACCCGGTCATGGCCGTGTTGAAGACGACCTCTCCTGTGACGACGCCTGGTACGCCGGCGGAACGACCACGGAACACTGCCCCGTCCGCCGTTACCAGCAGGCCCGGTTTCACAAGCTACCCCTCATGGGTGATGGCACCTTGGAAGATCGTCGTCTTCACCCTCCCTGTCAGCTCTCGCCCGAAATAGGGTGTGTTGACAGACTTCGAAACCGTACTCCGCGGCACCCATATGGTCGTTGGGTCAAAGATGACGATGTTCGCGCATGCCCCAGTCGTCAATGGCTTCCCTTGGTCAGGGAATCCTGCGATTCGGGCAGGAGCTACAGACATTCGATCGAAGAACGCCGCCTGATCCAATGCGCCCACACCGTTGGTCACCGCACCTGCCCACTCGAGACCCGTCACGCCGTTCAACGCATGTTCGAAAGGGACGTCCTTCTCTGTTGCTGCGTGTGGCGCATGGTCGGTGGCAACGGCGTCGATCACCCCGGTCCGAAGACCTTCGACCAACGCTGTGGTGTCCTCCGGATCTCGAAGCGGTGGCATCATCTTGAAGTTCGAGTCTGTCGATCTGACGTCCTCGTGGTCGAACATGAGATGATGGGGTGTCACCTCGGCCGTGATGTCGAGCCCTCCGCTCTTCGCGGATGCGACCAACGCGACACCTTCTGCAGTTGAAAGATGCTGTACGTGATATCGCACACCGGTCATCTCAGCCAGAGCGATGTCCCTTGCAATGATGACATTGTCGGCTTCTCGTGGGATTCCGTACATACCGAGCCTCGACGAAACCCCACCTTCATGCATGTGCCCGGAAACACTGAGATCTGCATCGACTGCATGTTGGGACACGACGCCACCGAGTTGCGCCACGTATTCCATGGCTATTCTGAGAACGCTCGCGTTCGCGACAACGTGACCGTCATCGGTGAAGATGCGGACCCCGGCATCCCACAGCTCGTCGAGGTGAGCCATGCGCTCCCCGGCCCTCCCGAGTGTGAGACATCCGGCAGATATCACCTCAGCCCTGTTTGATCGACGCGCCTGATCGGCAACGTACCTCGCCAGATGTCCCGAATCGATCGGGGGGTCGGTGTTCGGCATTGCGACAAGTGCCGTATACCCCCCGGCGGCGCCGGCGGCTGTACCGGAGGCTATGTCCTCTTTCCATTCGTGCCCCGGCTCCCTGAGATGGGCATGGATGTCGACGAAGCCCGGTCCCACCCAGGCGCCGTCGCATTCGATCGTCTCTTCGGCATCACCGAGGTCTGAACCGATCGCTTCGATGCGTCCATTCGAAATCGCAACATCTGTATCGCGGATTCCCTCGTGTGTCAGGACGGAACCGCCCTTGAGTACAAGATCATGCATCGTGTTCACCTCCCAGCAAGCGGAACAACACAGCCATCCTCACGGCGACACCGTTTGACACCTGCTGGAGGATCAGTGCCCTGTCATCGTCCGCAACGTCATACCCGATCTCGACACCCCGGTTCATGGGTCCTGGGTGCATGACGATCGCCTCAGGCTTGAGTCGCGTGAACCTCGCTGAGGTCATTCCGAACCTCGTTGTGTACTCGGTCAGCGAAGGAAACACGGATGCTCCGCCTCGTTCGGTTTGCACTCTGAGGAGATACACAACGTCGATGTCATCGAGGATCTCGTCTATGCCATGAGTCACGGTCACCGGCCAGGCCACCGGGTCGATCGGAAGGAGCGTCGGTGGTCCGACGAGCACGACTTCTGCACCCAGGGCCGTCATCGCAAAGATGTCCGATCTCGCCACTCTCGAGTGTTTGATGTCACCGACGATGGCGATCCTCAAACCCTCGAGGGTTCCGAAACGCTGTCTGATGGTCAGGCAGTCGAGCAGTGCCTGGGTTGGATGCTGATGAGCACCGTCCCCACCGTTCACGATCGGGATATCGAGCCACTCGGCGAGTCTCCACGGTGCACCGGTTGCCTTGTGCCTGACGACCATGAGGTCGATGCCCATTGCGCGAACCGTGAGAGCGGTGTCTTTGAGTGACTCCCCCTTTGAGAGGGCTGAGGTACCGGGTGAGAAGGACACTGTGTCCGCAGAGAGCGCCTTGGCCGCCTTCTCGAAGGACATTCTCGTCCGGGTGGATGGCTCGAAGAACATTGTCGCAACCGTCTTGCCGCGCAGCGCTGGCACCTTGGGAATCGGTCTTGTCAAGACTTCGGCGAATCCATCGGCCTCGTCGAGCAGGCCCTCGAGCACCTCGCGATCAAGGTGTTCCGTCGAGAGTAGATGGTTCACTCTTCCTCCCCCTGGTCGATCCACACGCCCTCCTCGCCGTCTATCTCCTCGAAACGGACAGAGACACGCTCAGAAATCGCAGTCGGGATGTTCTTCCCAACAAAATCTGCACGAATCGGGAGCTGTCTATGACCCCTGTCGATCAGAACGGCTAGCTGTACGGCGCCGGGCCGACCCAGGTCGGCGAGAGCGTCGAGGCCTGCACGGATCGTTCGACCGGTGAAGAGCACGTCATCGGCGACAACAACGGTCTTGCCGTCGATGTTGTCTGGCATCGTGGTCGGGCCGATCCTGGTTCGAGGGCGTGTGTCGAGGTCGTCGCGATACATCCCGATGTCGAGGCTGCCTGCCACCACCTCGGTCCCCTCGATCTCTGACAGGGCGATCGCGATCCTGTCTGCAAAGGGCTTCCCTCGTGTCGGGATGCCCACGATGAGAACATCGGCGATCCCGTGGTTGCGCTCGACGATCTCATGGGCTATCCGTTTTGTCACTCTTCCAAGGTCCTCAGCCGACATCACTCTTCGCACGCATGGCCTCCAGATACACAAAAGCCGCACGCTTCTGCGCACGGCAATCTTTCCTTATTCATCGTTTCCATCCTTGACGGCCTCGCTGGACCGCGTTAAAGGTAGGTTCGTTGGCCGCAACCCTATCAGGTTCAGAGCAATTTACGATTCACAGCTCGGGGTTGTCCCCCGGCGGGGACCCTTCGTCTCTCGCCGCGACCGCTGACAGGATCCCATTGATGAAGGATCCACTTCTCGCTGTGGAAAATTTCTTCGCCAACTCGACGGCCTGAGAGATCACAATGGCGATCGAAAGGTCCGTGTTCTCGAGTTCGTAGACACCGATTCTGAGAATGTTGCGATCAACGACCGGCATCCGTTCGATCCGCCACTTCGCTGAAGCATGAGAGATCAGTTCGTCGATCGCTTCACGGTCGTCCCAGATGCCTTCGGCGAGTTCTGAGGCACGCTTGGAGATCTTGGTGATGTCGACGGCTTCAAGCTTCCGGGAGTCCGCTGCATAGAGGACGCCAAGAACTTCCTCTCGAGCCTCTGTCCGCTTCACGACACCCGCGTGATGTAGTCGCCCGTCCGGGTGTCCACCTTGACAACGTCACCTTCGTCCACAAACAGCGGTACCTGGATGACTCGTCCTGTCGAAAGTGTCAC
>JAZFUH010000209.1:0-2028 GCA_036447125.1 Acidimicrobiia bacterium
ACACGGCGCGGTATCACCGATGTCACGATCATCGAGCAGGGCGCCCTCACCGGTGGGTCAACGTGGCACGCAGCGGGACTCGTCTCACAGCTCAAAGCCTCTCACAGCCTCACGAGACTGGCAACGTATTCCGCTCGCCTGTTCGAAGAGCTCGAGGATGAGACCGGACAGGCAACCGGATACCGCACGGCAGGTTCGATATCTGTTGCCGCAGATGATGAGCGATGGGAAGAGATACTTCGAGGCGCTTCGATGGCCACCACATTCGGTGTCGAAACCGAAGTGATCGATCTCGATCGAGCCGCCGAGATGTGGCCACTCCTCAACACGAACGACCTTGTGGGTGCGCTCTACATTCCACGCGACGGCCAAACCTCTCCTGTTGACACGACTCTTGCGCTTGCAAAGGGAGCCAAAGCAAGAGGGGCAAGGATCATCGAAGGGGTTGCCGTTGAGAAGCTGTTGGCATCCAATGGCAAGGTCATCGGCGTTGAGACCGAGCGAGGCCGGATCGAGGCCGAGACCGTCGTGCTCACCACCGGTATCTGGAGTCGACACCTTGCAGCGACCATCGGCGTGAACGTGCCGCTTCAGGCGTGCGAGCACTTCTATATCGTCACCGAGCCGCTCGACGGCGTCGAGCGGGGCATGCCGACGTTGCGCGACCCGAGCAGCTACACATACTTCAAGGAAGAAACGGGCAAGATCATGGCCGGCTTCTTCGAGCCGAGGGGAAAGGTGTGGAAACTCGAAGGCATTCCACGCGACTTCTCGTTCGGGACCCTGCCAGAGGACTGGGCACACATTGGTCCCATCTTCGAACGCGCTATCCATCGTGTCCCGGCCCTTGGCGAGTGCGGTCTCCAGCTCTTCTTCAACGGTCCGGAGGCATTCACCCCTGACGGTGTGTATTACCTCGGCATGGCGCCCGAGGTCGATGGGTGCTTCGTTGCGGCCGGATTCAACTCGGTTGGACTTCAATCCGCAGGCGGTGTTGGTTGGGTTCTCGCTGACTGGATCGCTGATCGGTATCCACCGATGGATCTCTCGGCAGTGGATATTCGGCGTGCGTTCCCCTTCCAGGGCGAACCAGAGTATCTCAAGGAACGCATCCCTGAGAGCCTGGGGCTCCTGTACGCCATGCACTGGCCGTTCCGCCAGTACGAGAGTGCGCGCAACCAGCAACTGTCCCCCATCCACGGGCGCATCGACGCAGCAGGCGCGGCATTCGGCGAGGTTGCCGGCTGGGAACGACCGAATTGGTTCGCCCTCGATGGTCAGGAACCCGTGTACGAGTACAGCTATGGCAAACAGAACTGGTTCGAGGCATCCGGTGTCGAATGTGACGCCGTACGCAACGCCGTCGGATTCTTCGATCAGACGTGCTTTGTCAAGTTCCGCGTCGAGGGTCCTGATGCGCTCACGGCACTCAACGAGATCTGTGCAAACGAGATGGATGTTCCCCTCGGCAAGGCCGTGTACACCCAGTGGTGCAATGACCGTGGCGGCATCGAGGCTGACCTCACCGTAACGCGTATCGCAGAGAACGAGTACTTCGTGGTCACTGCAGCGGTTTCAGGCACAAGGGACAGCGCGTGGCTGCGTCGCGGCTGTCGCGATCACGCAGTGACGATCACCGATGTGACCTTGGAACAGGCGATGTTCGGGGTGATGGGTCCGCACTCGCGAGCCCTGCTGTCTGATCTGACCTCTGCAAATCTGAGCAACGAGCAGTTCCCGTTCGGTTCCGCCCGGCGCATCGAAGTGGCCGGACATGACGTTTTCGCGATGAGAATGACGTACGTGGGCGAACTCGGATGGGAGCTGTACGTGCCATGGACCGAGGCGCCGTCACTCTACGATGCCATATTCGAGGCAGGTGATGCTCACGGTCTGAGGCACGCCGGGTACCACGCCATGAACACGCTCCGGCTCGAGTCAGGATATCGCCATTGGGGCCACGACATAACGGACGAGGACACGCCCCTCGAAGCCGGACTCGGGTTCGCGGTGGCTTGGGACAAGCCG
>JAZFUH010000210.1:0-8296 GCA_036447125.1 Acidimicrobiia bacterium
CTCGGCGTCCCACTCGAGCAGGCGGGATACCTGATCAGTGTTCGCCACATTGCAGGTCTTGCGACCCCTGGTGTCGCACGCGTGATCGGAAGAGGTGAGCTGCGACGCAGACTGATCGTCACAGGACTCCTGTTGTTCATAGCCGGTTCTGCCGTGACCGCCCTTACCAACGCGTACATAGGTGCCCTCATCGGCTTTGCCCTGCTCGGTTTGGCAAAGCCGGTTTTCGATGTCTCTTCGCAGGCCTACATCGCGGACAGGGTGCCATACGAGAGACGGGCCAGATACCTGGCTGCATTCGAGTTCACCTGGGCTGGTGCGCTCCTGATCGGCGCTCCCATCTCGGGCTGGTTGATCTCGAGGACGGACTGGACATCACCGTTCCTGGCGTTCGGCGTGTTGTCAGTTGTCGCGATCTTGTTGGTCCCGCGATTCATCGACGCCGATCATCAGGCGTCGGACACATACGGTGCGCGGAATCGATTCAATCGGTCGGGAATAGCTTTCCTGATCGTCGCGGGGTTCTTCGCTCTCGCCTCCGAGATGATCATCGTGGTATTCGGTGCGTGGCTGGAAGACTCGTTCGGGCTATCGCTCGTCGCCCTCGGCAGCGCCGCGATCCTCATCGGGGCGTCCGAACTGGCAGGAGAGAGCGCAACGTTCGCCTTCACGGACCGAATCGGAAAACGAAGGGCCGTCCTTATCGGCTTGATGATCTCGGCGTTGGGATTCGCACTCCTCGTTCCGGCACGCAACCACTTGGGTTTGGGGCTGGCAATCCTTGGTCTCGCCCTCTTCGGATTCGAGTTCACCATTGTGTCATCCATTCCCCTCGCATCGGAGCTCGTCCCATCGGCGCGCGCCCGCTATTTGGCATGGATGGTCGTCGCCATGAGTCTTGCGCGTGGCGTGGGTGCGGCGCTTGGTCCGATCCTCTTTCGATCGTTCGGTCTCCCGGGGCCGGCCGTCGTTGCGGTTGTCGCCGACGTCATCGCTGCAACGGTACTTCTGGTGTGGGTTCGCGAGCGTACGATCAGCCGCACCGTTGAACACGGGGTATCCGCGGATTCGCCCGACGACAGTTAGCCGATCAGGTCAGTTTGTCCAGCAGCATTGCAATGTCCTGGACGATGACTGATTCGTCCGCGCCGATCTCTTTGACGCCGTCGTCAAGCATGACGTAGCAGAAGGGACAGCCTGTGGCGATGATGTCGGCATCGGTGGCCAGAGCTTCCTCGGTTCGTTCGATGTTGACCCTCTTGCCCGTCTGCTCCTCGAACCAGAACTTTCCGCCCCCGGCGCCGCAACAGAACGAGTTCGTGCCATTGCGCGGCATCTCGACCCTGACTCCCGTTGCATCCACGATCGTTCGGGGAGCCAGGAAGGTGTCGTTGTGCCTCCCGAGGTAACACGGATCGTGGAACACGATCGATTCCCCTGTCGATGTCGGAGTGAGACGACCATCTTCAATGAGCTGACTCAGAAGTTCTGAGTGGTGGATGACCGAGTAGTCGCCGCCGAACTGCGGGTACTCGTTCCGAAGCGTGTTGAAACAGTGAGGGCACTGGGTGACGATCTTGTCGATACCAAGGTCATTGAGTGTCTCGATGTTCTGCAGTGCGAGTCCTTGGAACACGTATTCGTTCCCCGTTCGTCTTGCAGGATCTCCTGTGCAGAGTTCCCTCGAACCGAGAGTCGCGAAGTCGATTCCTGCTTTGTGGAGGAGCCGAGCAGTTGAAACCGTTACGCTGCGGTTCCGGTCATCGAAGCTGCCTGCGCACCCTACCCACATCAGATACTCGGCTGTAACACCGGGTTCGCCGAGTCGTTTCACCTCGAAATCGAGCTGGTCGGTCCAATCGCCTCTCGTATTCTGGTCCATGCCATACGGGTTCGACGAGTTCTCCATCGACACGTACGCCTTGCCGAGTTCCGAAGGGAAGTCGGCCTCCATGAGGGAGAGATAGCGGCGCATATCGAGGATCTTGTCGAGGATCTCGATACCTGCCGGACATGCCTCATCGCACGCCCCACAGGTCGTGCATGCCCATAGCTCCTCAGGGGTGATCATCTCGAATACGCTGTCGGAGTTGACGGTGATCCCAGGGTCGATCCCGACAGGGGGCGAGACCGGTGGCTCCCCTGTCAGCGCGGCAACGGTTCCAAGCTTGAGCACGATCTCGCGAGGATCGAGAAGCTTCCCCGTCTGATTGGCCGGACACACAGAAGTACATCTGCCACAGATCGTGCATGCGTCCGTGTCCAGGAGCTGTTTCCATGTGAACTCTGCGATGGTGGAGGCTCCAACCGTCTCGATGTCCGTTGCCTCCATGAGGTTCGGCATCTCACGCATTGCGCCCTTTGGCCGCTCCCTTGGCTGGAGGGCGAGGTTGACAGGCGTGGTGACCATATGCCTGAGCTTGGTTACCGGGAGCATGACGAGGAACACGAGGAACACCACAGCGTGGGTGATCCACATGATCTGGTGCACCCCGCTTGCCGAGGACGAGGACACGAGGTTCGAGAGTGGGTAACCAACGAACGACCACTGTTCGAATGCCGGCCTGCCGATGAGCGAGATACGAGCCGCTTCTGTGAGGAGACCCGATATCCCGATCGCTCCGAGCAGGATGAGGATCCAGGCATCCTCGGGCCGCGTCTTTGAGCGGATCCGCGGCGGCGGTGCAACGTAGCGCCGGATCACCGCCCATGCCACACCCGCAAGAAAGACGACTGCAGCGAGGTCGAGGACGAGCGAGTACCACTGGTAGACGCCGCCGTGGAGGAACTTGATGGATGCCGGCGCCAGGTGATCGATCTCGAGAACGACCGTTCCGATGAACAGAACGATGAACCCGTAATAGATGAGGGCGTGCATGACCCCTGCCGCGGGATCCTCCATGACGGTCTTCATGGACACGCCCTGGCGGAAGCGGTGCAGCCGCGCCTTGAAGTCTCCGGTGCGCTTCTCCCAGGCTCCTCGTTCCCAATTCCTCGCGCGCATGGCGAACAATCCGATGGAGACGCCGAGGAAGGTGGCGATCAATATGTAGAACATCCCAACAACGAGGGCGGGAATGTTCCCAAAGACCTCTCGGCCGACACTGACATGCGGCTCCTCGGGAAGAGTGCCGACCCACCAGAACATCAGCGTGCCGAAAACGGAGAGAACGGCAACCACCCCCAAGATCTTCGATGCGGTGAACGTGCCCGTCGCCCCATCGTCGGTCTTCGTACCCGTCTCCGTCACATGGTCTCCTTCGGTGCTCCGAGCCGATTGTAAACGGTGGGCGACAAGCTGACGGTTGCTGTGGTTCACAGCGCGCCCGCGGTCCCAACGACCACTCTGTCAGCGGCCTACGAGCGCTCGCATGAAGAAGAAAAGATTCGCCGGACGTTCAGCCATCCGACGTGTCAGATATGGGTACCACGCCTCGCCGTACGGAAGATACACACGCACCTGGTGCCCCATGGCCACAAGTTCGGCCTGACGATCTCTGCGAACGCCATAGAGCATCTGGAACTCCCACGGCTCGTCCCGACGCTCTGCGGCGGCGAGGATCTTCTCAAGGCGCGCGTCATCATGACTCGCGACCGCGACGTTCACTCCGGCCGACTCCATCAGTACGGCCCCGAGCCGGTCAAACGACGCATCAACCTCATCGCCGGACTGGTATGCGACAGTCACCGGCTCGGCATAGGCACCCTTGCACAGTCGAATACGACCACCGAGAGGGATGAGCCGGTCGAGGTCATCTGCGGTTCGCCTGAGGTAGGACTGGACAGCGATCCCGAGATTGCCATGCGTTTCTTGTGCGGTGGCATATAGATCAACGGTTGTCTGGGTGTGCACGGACTCCTCCATGTCGACCGTCACGGTCGTTCCGGACACAAGGGCTGCAGAAGCGATCTCGTCGAGGTGGCAAGCCGCAATGTCACTGTCGATTCCCATGCCGAGTTGCGTGAGCTTGATCGAGATGTTGGCGTCAAGATCGTGCTCAGAGATCTGGCCGAGGCAAGCAAGGTATGAGTCGCGGGCGGCTGTTGCTTCCGCGATCTCAGAGACGTGTTCCCCAAGATGGTCGAGAGAGACACGCATTCCCTTGGCGGTGAGTTCCCTGGCTACCGCAATCGCAGACTCCAAGTTATCGCCTGCTACAAATCGCCGAGCGACGGCCCGGCCGACGGCGGTGTCGGTGATCATCTTCTTCGTGACTGATCGCTCGGTGACGGCAAGTACCGCAGAGCGAATCATCTTTCCGAAACCCTCTCGCCCAGCTCCCTGGATCGTTCAGCAGCAGCCCGAACAGCGTTCTCCATGAGGGCCCTGAAGCCGCCGTCCTCAAGGATGTGCATCGCGGCGGCAGTCGTGCCTCCCGGTGACGTCACCTCACCTCGGAGCCGGAACGCGGACTTGTCCGATGCTGCGAGAAGCTCACCTGCGCCGCGCACGGTCTGGTGCACGATCTTCTCTGCAGCGTGATGGGGCAACCCTTCCCTGATCGCAGCTTCAATGAGCGCCTCTGCCAACAGGAACACGTACGCCGGTCCGGTTCCGGACACCGCAGTCACGGCGTCAAGAAGATCTTCGGACACTTGCAACGTTTCTCCGACAGCCGCAAGGACGACCTCGGCCCGCTCGGCGTGTTCACTGCCAACGGTCCCACCGATCGTATAGGCAGTCATCCCGAGATCGACCGCGGACGGCGTGTTCGGCATCGCCCGAACGACAGGGATACCGGGAAGAGCATCCTCGAACAAGGACACAGGAACACCGGCAGCGATCGAAACCACGACCTGGCTCGGTGTTACGAGATCAGAGATCTCGGCAAGAACCGTTGGCACGTCCTTCGGTTTCACAGACACGATGAGGACTTCTCTACCCGCGGCTGCTTCGGTGAGTGAGAGCGTCGTCTTTGCACCTGTCGCGTGCTCGAGGTCGCGGACACGTTCTGGTCTTCGGACGGCAAGCATCAGATCCTCTGGTTCCCATCCTGCGCGAAGAAGACCGTGGGCGAATATCTCGCCCATGGATCCTGCGCCGAGAATGCCAACAGTGGGTCTTGTCACGTGACTGAGGATATCGCGGCGGTGAACCGTTCGGTCATGGCATGGTCGTATCCGACAAGCCGAACCGACCGAAGGGTGGTGGTTGTGGTGGCAACGAACTCGGCTGCGGATCCCGCGATGACCGCGGTCGCCTCATCGGCGGGATAGCCGTATACGCCTGCGGAAATGGCTGGCATTGCAATGGATTCAGCCTCGATCTCTGTCGCTGTGCCAAGCGCTGCGAATACTGCGGCCACAAGCAGTTCCTCGTTCTCCTGACCCTCCGTGTAGATCGGCCCGGCGACGTGCACAACGTACGAGGAGGGCATGTCGCCGGCAGAAGTGAGTGCAGCAACGCCAGGCACAAGAGGGCCGTTTGCATCGATCCACTCTGCCGACTCCTTGCTGATCGTCGCTCCACCTGCGTGAGAGATCGCGAGGGCGATGCCTCCACCATGCTCAAGACTCACATTCGCCGCATTGACGATCGCCTCGACAGGCATCAACGTGAGATCTCCCTCAAGTGCAACCAGAGTGGTTGAACCGACCCGAATCGCCCATGAGGTCGTCCCAGGGATGTCGATGGACTCCCAGACTCGCCGATCACCACGGTCTGTGATGAGGCCGGTGGTCCAGTACATCGTTGATGCTTTCCCTCTGAGATCGATGCCATTGCCATGGGCAACAGCTACCACCCGCTTTGCGACCGCGTCCGAGGGGTCAACCAGCACGGTGTCTCGAGGAAGGCGTTCCTGTATCTCGGACCGTATGAGTGGGTAGTGGGTACAGCCGAGCACGACAACGTCTGCGCCTGCAGCTACAACCGGTGGGAGGTATTCGTCGAGCATCAGTCCAACCGGTTCATCGTTCTCGATGGCGGCAGCCAGACCGGGGCAGGCCTGCTCGATGACATCGACGCTCGCCGCGTGGAGCCACACGAGGCTTCGAAACAGCTCACCCTGGAAGGTCGCGCCGGTTGCCAACACCGCGACCGTACCGCTTGCGGTCATGTCGACTGCAGGTTTGACCGCAGGTTCCATCCCGACAAACGCGACATCCGGCAACACGTCCCGCAGATGGTGCAACGCTGCTGCAGAGGCTGAATTGCAGGCGATCACGATCTCGCTGACTCCCGCGGACACAAGGTATCGAGCAAGTAGCTCAGTTCTCGATCTGACCTCATCGAGCGTGCGCTCTCCATAAGGTCCGAACGCGTGGTCCGCGACATAGATGAGATCGGCCCAGGGTGCGCGCTCACGCACGCGGTCGAGCACCGTCGTGCCACCTATCCCTGAGTCGAACACCGCTATCTGGGCCACACGTGGGTCCCGCTATTGCCCGTACCTGTTGCGGTGCACAAGATCTGCGATCGGTTTTCGACCACCCATCCTCGCGGCCGTTGAGCTCGGTGCCGGATACCCGATCGCGATCCCATACCGGCACCTCGTGCCGTCCGGAAGGCCGAGCACATCGGCTGCAACGTCCTCTCGGTGCAAGGTGACAGGGCAGGTTGCAAGGCCGACTGCATCAGCGGCGAGCATGATGTTCTGCGCCAGACGTCCTGTGTCGAACTCGTAGCCATCTCGCTCCTGCACGAGACAGATCGCGGCAGGTGCGTTGCGCACCGGATCCATGAAATCGCCCGCCTCGCAGAGCCGATCTCTCTGCCCGGGATCATCAACGACGATGAACGACCAGTTCTGCCGATTCTTCGAGGACCCGGTCCACCGTGCGGCCTCGAGAACTGCCGCAAGGTCATCATCCTGGATCGCCCGATCCTCAAAGGTCCGGATGGCGCGCAGGGCAAGGATTGATTTGTATCGATCGTTCATGGCCAGATCGTAGCTCTCGCGGTCAGCTCGTGCCGACCGGGCGCTGATACCCGTCAGAACGCCTCGTCAGACATCTCCATGAGCCAGCCGTCCTCAGCCTGGGCCGCAGCTGTCCGCGCAGCGACCTTCGGGAGAGCGTCGTTGACGAAGAACCTCGCCGAGGCCATCTTTCCCTCGTAGAAGCCGACGTCGTCGCCGCTCGCATCGCCGATCGCTGCGTGCGCAACCTCGCCGTGCTCGAGAAGCAACCAAGCGATCGTGATCTCAGAAAGGCTCTCAAGAAGGGCATTGGTGTGGAGACCCGTCTTGTAGATCTCCCTCGGACTCTGCATCGACTTCATCGCGTGCTCAACAAGAATTCCGACGTGGCCCTGGACCTGCTCGAGTGCCTGACCGAGCGCATGGCGCTCGGTTGCGAACTCGTCTGATCCACCCTTGACATACTCCATGATGCCCTCAGAGAATCGCATGAGAGTCTGACCCTGATCCCTGGCGATCTTGCGGAAGAACAGGTCGAGCGCCTGGATCGCGGTGGTGCCTTCGTACAGCGTGTCGATCTTGGCATCACGGATGTACTGCTCGATCGGGTAATCCTGGGTGAATCCGGATCCGCCCAGCACCTGAAGTGACTGTGAAAGGAGCTCGTACGCCTTCTCGGACGAGTAGCCCTTCACCATCGGGAGAAGCAGGTCGTTGACCTTGTCCCAGTAGTCATCGTCTGGATACAGGACCTTCTTGTCGAGCGTCGCGGAGGTGTACATCCACAATGCGCGAAGTCCCTCTGCGTACGCTTTCTGGAGCATGAGCATCCGGCGGACATCAGGGTGCCTGATGATCTCGACCCGGGGTGCGGACTTGTTCAGCATCTCGGCGAGATCTGCAGACTGGACCCGCTCCTTGGCGTACTCGAGCGCGTTGAGGTACCCGGTGGAGAGCGTTCCTGCCGACTTGACGCCGATCATCATTCGGGCATCCTCGATGACCTTGAACATCTGGCGAATGCCGTGATGCGAGTCGCCCACGAGATATCCGATGCACGGTTCGTCCATGCCCATCGTGAGCTCGCACGTCGTCGAACCCTTGATGCCCATCTTGTGCTCGATGTTCGTGGCATGGATGCCATTTCGATCGCCGAGCGTCCCGTCCTCGTTCACAAGGAACTTCGGCACGATGAACATCGAGAGACCCTTCGTACCGGGCTCGCCTCCCTCGCGCCTGGCGAGTACGAGGTGGACGATGTTCTCGTAGTAATCGTTCTCGCCGGATGTGATGAACCTCTTGACGCCCTCGAGGTGGTAGACGTCTCCTTCGATGTGAACGGCCTTTGACGTGCCGGCGCCAACATCTGATCCTGCATCAGCCTCCGTGAGAACCATGGTTCCTCCCCAACGCCTTTCGACCATCGGGACGGCCCA
>JAZFUH010000211.1:0-2136 GCA_036447125.1 Acidimicrobiia bacterium
CGTAATACGGGCCGATCCTGGTCTGCATGTGCGAACCGGCTTTGAGCTCGACATAGATCGTCACAAGTGCGGCGGTGAGCACCAGACCAAGCATGAGGACGAGCTTTATGGCGAGTTCGAGCAAGAAGTTCATCGGTCGACGTCTCCGAGGACGAAGTCGAGAGAGCCCATGATGGCGACGAGGTCGGGTATGAGTTGGCCCTTGAGGATCCATGGGAGGATCGTCAGGTTCGAGAAAGACGTCGAGCGGATCTTGAGTCTGTAAGGCATCTTGCCGCCCTCGGACACGATGTAGTAGCCGAACTCACCCTTCGGGTTCTCTGCACGTGAGTAGACCTGGCCCTTTGGAACCTTCAGCACCCTTGGAACCTTGGTCTGGAGCGGTCCGGCAGGGATGATGTCGATGGCCTGCCGGACGATCTTCACAGACTCCCGGATCTCATCGAGACGCACCATGTAACGGTCGTAGCAGTCTCCGTCTGTGCGGCTGATGACTTCGAAGTCGAGCTGATCGTACGGCAGGTAGTTCTCGACCTTTCGAAGGTCGTATGCAACGCCGGATGCGCGAAGGTTCGGTCCGGAGAGACCGTATTCGATCGCCTTGTCTGCGGGAATCACTCCAACATCGGCCGTACGGGCCTTGAAGAACTCGTTGCCTGTGACCAGAGTGTCAATGTCCTCACAGATCTGGTCCATGCGCTTCATGGCCGCAAGCGTCCGTTTGAAGAACCCAGCCGGGAGATCCATCGACTGCTTCTTGGTCTTTGATCCCCCTCCGTATGAAGATTTGATGCCACCGACGCGGTTGAAGTTCGGATGGAACCGACCGCCGGTCACATCTTCGATGAGCTCGAGGATGTGCTCACGCTCGCGAAGCACATGCATGAGCGGCGTCGTTGCGCCCAGCTCGAGCGGATAGGAGGACATGAACACGAGGTGCGAAGAGATGCGGAACAGCTCGGTGAGGATCAGTCTGATCCACTGTGCGCGCTCTGGCGCCTCGACACCCACCAGCTTCTCGACGCCAAGGATGAACGGAACCTCATTTGCGAAGCCTGACACCCAGTCGATACGGTTCACGAGCGTGGTTATCTGTGCATACGTACGGACCTCGGCGAGCTTTTCGTAACCGCGATGCATGTAGCCGATAACAGGCTCGACCTCTGTGATCCGCTCGCCATCGATCTTCGCAATGAGCCGCAGCACGCCGTGGGTGGATGGGTGCTGTGGGCCGATGTTCAGCGTCATGTCCGGCGTCTGGAGCTCAACCGAAACGGCTACCTCGGAGCGGTGCATCAGCTCGCGGGAGGTCACGATGCACCTCCTTCGTCGTCCTGTTCGGGAAGGCCCTCGACGTCGACGTCGCCAGGCCATGGTTTCACTTCACGAGCGATCAGCGGAAAGGATTTGAGCAACGGGTTTCCGAGGAAGTCATCCGGGAGATAAAGAGGTATGAGGTTCTTGTTGCCTTCGAACATGATCCCGAACATCTCGTGGGCCTCACGCTCGTGCCACTCCGCGCCTCCGATGGTTGCGGTCAGCGAGCCGATGGTTGCGTCGTCCTTTGGCAGCGTGCAGATGAAGATGGCACCGTCGGCAGTCGTCACTGAGGAGAGGCGACACAACACCTCAAAGCGCTCTTCGAGTTCATCCGGATCGGCGACACCATCGCCCACCTCGGTCTCCTTTGACCAATCGATCGCAGACAGCCACGAGAAGAACGGCAGTTCCTTGCGAGCCTCGTTGATCGTGTCGACCCACCTGTCGCGGTCGACGAATACGCGGACCGTGTCGAACGCAACCGCGAACCCTTCGGCGCCGAGACGCTCCGTGATGCCTGCTGCATACTCCTCGAGTGGACTCGCGTCGGTTTCGACGGCAGTGTCAGGCTGGTCGCTCATCAGCGCCCCTCCACTTCTGCTGCACGTCTTCGTTCGTGATCTTCTCCTGCAAGAGGACGATTCCTTCGAGCAGGGCCTCGGGACGAGGTGGGCAGCCCGGTACGTAGATGTCGACGGGAATGATCTGATCAACACCCTTCGTGACAGAGTACGAATCCCAATACGGGCCACCGGAGTTCGCACACGATCCCATCGAGATGACGTATTTGGGTTCAGGCATCTGCTCGTAGAGACG
>JAZFUH010000212.1:0-4384 GCA_036447125.1 Acidimicrobiia bacterium
GCTTGCTGACGCCCCCACGAACGAGATCACATCGCCGGCATGATCTCCTTCCACACTGTTGAGGTCATCAGCGACGAACCCCGATGACGCCAGTCCGGACGCGATCTGCCATGGATCTTCGACAGCGAGCAGCGTGAGCACTTGGGCGATCGACTCCTCCGCATCTGCTCTCTGCATCGCGGAGAGCGACTCCCCTGACCGCGATGGCGACGGCAGCGCGACATCCGGCGGCAGCCGTCTGGCGAGAACGAGCAACCGCTCAAGACCTTCAGCAAGACCCCCTGAACCGCTCGTCACGGCCGCTGCGGGGTTGTTCATCTCGTGCGCCAGCCCCGCGGTGAGGACACCGATCTGTGCCATTCGCTCTGACTGTCTCACCCTGGATTCCTGTTCCCTCCACCTTGCAATGAACACGGAGAACAGGGCACGGTTCGCCTGGACGCTCGTCGAGAGGACGTCGTCGAGGCATGAGCGAGGGATGGTGATGAGTCGAACGTGACTGATCGCTCGTGCACCTGCGTTGCGAGGCTCGCCAGTGAGGAGTGCCATCTCGCCAACGACATCGCCCGGACCAGATACCGCGATACGCACCTTCCGCCCGCCTGACTCCTTGATGATCTCGAGCTCACCCTCAGCAATAACGTATGCGTTGTCCGCCTCGTCGCCCTCGTCGAAGAGCGTCTCGTCCTTCGCCAGTTGCAACTCAGTGATGCCGCTGCTGAGGCGAGCGAGATCGTCCCCGGGCAGGTCTGCGAAGAGCGGGACGGTGCCGAGGTCGAACGTCGTCACACTGTGTCCAGATATTGGTGCACAAAGCTCACAGCGATCGATCCCTCGCCGACGGCACTCGCGACCCTCCGAACGGCGCCTTCACGAACATCGCCTGCAGCGAACACGCCAGGGACCGATGTCTCGAGGGGCAGAGGGTCACGGACGAGTGGCCATGCGTCGGTGAAACTCCGGACATCGGTCCCCGTGTAGATGAACCCTCTGTCGTTCTTCGCGATGGAATCCCTGAGGAAGTCCGAGTGGGGAATGGCGCCGACGAAGATGAATAGTGCGGACGCTTCCTTGGTCTCCCGCTCACCCGACTCGAGATTCTCCAGGATGATGCTCTCCACCCGATCCGCGCCTGCGACCTCAACCACGGACGTAGAGCAGAGGACCTCAAGGTTGTCTATCGCTCCGATCTGGTCGACCAGATATGCGGACATCTTTTCATTGAGGTTGCCCGAGCGAATGATCATTGTCACCTTGGAGCTGGTCTTGGAGAACATCACTGCGGCCTGTCCCGCCGAGTTCGCCCCGCCGATCACATATACGTGCCGGCCCCTGTATGTCGCTGCCTCAGTTGCGGCAGCGCCGTAGTAGACGCCTGCGCCTTCGAACCGCTCGTACCCGGGGACGTTCAGGCGTCGAACGGTCATTCCCGAAGCGATGATCATCGCCCTGCAGGTGAGCTCGGAGCCATCGACGAGATGGACGGTCTTGAGGGGGCCGGACACTTCGACTCCGTCCACTTCGGCAGCGGTTATCAGTTCAGCGCCGAGTCTTGTTGCCTGGGCGATCGCACGTCTTGCGAGGTCAGCGCCGCTGATGCCCTTTGGGAACCCGAGGTAGTTCTCGATGCGATTGCTCGTCCCTGCCTGGCCACCGGGCGCCTCCCGCTCGATCATCACGGTGGACAGGCCCTCGGAAGCCCCGTACACCGATGCTGCGAGCCCCGCGGGACCCCCGCCGATCACGATGAGGTCATAGAAGGGCGATTCGGGGACCGTGTGGATACCGACGGCCTTGGCCAGCTCCGACTTCTTCGGATTGATGAGAACCGTGTTGTCCTGAAGGAGCACTACGGGGAGTTCCGTGCTGCCATCAGCGGCATCTGCCGCCAACTGTGCACCCTCTTGATCTCTGTCGATGTCGACGAACAGGTACGGCACCTCGTTGCGGGCAAGGAACGCCTTGATCTCGTATGTGGCGGGTGACCAGGTGGTACCGAATACTCGGGCGCCCTCGAATGGCTTGTGCGCGTGTGCCTGCCAATCGTCGAGCGCATCGTCGAGAATCGGGTAGAGCTTCTCTTCGGGAGGAGTCCACGGCTTCAGGAGGTACTGGTCAAGGCCAACTTCGTTGATGGCTTGTATGGCGGCCTCGGTATCTGCATAGGCAGTGAGGAGAAGGCGCTTCGCCTCTGGAAAGGTCTTCTGTGCCTCGAGGAGGAACTCGGTCCCCGACATGGATGGCATGCGCTGGTCCACGACGAACGATGCCACGACACGGCCCCGCTCGGCGATCTCGTTCACGGCCTCGAGCGCCTCTGCGCCCGATCCGGCTGCAACGATCTGGTAGTCCTCTGCGTACCGTGCTCTTAGGTCTCTTGCCACGGCAGCAAGGACTTGTGGATCATCATCTACTGCCAGAATCACTGGGCGACTCACGGCTGGTTCCCTCCCATATTCCCGAAGACCATGCGCGAGCCTACCGATCGTGTTCGTCGCTCGCGACGAAGTGAACCGCTAGCCTCGCGACGCTGTCGAGAGGAAGCAGTTGATGGATATCGCACATATGACGGTTCTGGGAGCACGCGGGTCGATTCCCGTGTCGGGATCCCAATATGCTCGTTACGGCGGGAGCACAACATGTTTCGCGCTCGTCGTCGATGGACTCGCGGTCGCGTTCATCGACGCAGGCACAGGCCTCATCAATGCTGGCGCACTCGGATTGAAACTCGCGCCATCGGTCGGCGTGTTCCTGACCCACTATCACTGGGATCACACCCAGGGACTCTCGATGATGGACGAGATGTGGAGCGGTGCGTGCAGCTTCTGCATATGGGGACCCAACGACCCCGCTGTCATCCTCGAACGCGCCATCTCCCCGCCGCTCTTCCCCGTGTCCATCGCCGACGCCCCTTCGATTCGCTTTGCGTCTTCTGATGAGCCCGTTGAGATCGAGGGGTTGACCATCACGCCGTTTGCAATCCACCATCCCCAGGGGGCCACCGGATACCGGGTCGATGGCCCCGATCGGAGTGTGGCCGTTGTCACCGACCATGAAGCAGGCACGGATCTCGACGTCGAGATCCTCGACGCCATCGCGGGTGTGGATCTTCTGATCCACGATGCACAGTATCTCCCCGAGGAGCTGGCAGCTCATAGGGGCTGGGGGCATTCGACATATGAAGATGCCACAAAGGCAGCAGGCGCTGCCGGGGTCACCGAGCTTGTCCTCACGAGTCATGACCCCCGGCGCTCGGATGCCGCGATCGACGCCATGGTTGAGAGTGCCCGGGGCGCATTTGCGAGAACGAATGCAGCTCGACCGACCATGGAGATCTCGCTTTGAAGATCGCCGCTATAAGGCCTCCACGTCTACAGACGATCGATGAGGGGGAGCGAACGGCAACCTGGCTCGAGTTGTTCTATGACCTCGCCTTTGTCGCTACCGTCGCCATGTTGGGAACTCGCCTTCTTGCTGATACGTCCCTGACAGGCTGGTTCTCGTACTCCGCATACTTCGTGCTGGTCTGGTGGTTGTGGGCGAGCCACACGTTCTACGCTGATCGTTACGACACCGACGATCTCGTGTACCGCTTCTTTGCAGGTGGCCAGATCATCGCGATCGCGATTCTGGCAGCGAGTGTCTCCACGGGCCCTGCGGGTTCGACGGTCGTATTCGCCGCGGCATATGCCGCGGCGCGAGTCCTGCTGCTGTTGCTCTACGCACGTGCCTACCGATTCGTTCCCGCAACGCGACCCCTCGTGCATGGCTATCTCGTGGGATTCGGAGTCGGTGCAGTGCTCTGGATCGTGTCGATCTTCGTACCGGAACCTGCCCGCTTCTGGGTGTGGGGTATCGCCCTCTCGATCGATCTTGTGACGCCGTTCATCATGCGGAGAGCCCAAGCGGCTTCTCCACTCGATGTGTCCCACCTACCGGAGCGCTTCGGGCTCTTCACCATCCTCGTGCTCGGCGAGACGATCGTTGCGGTCACCGTCGGGCTTGGTCATGTCGAGTGGCAGTGGACCACGACGATCGCTGGAGTTGCCGGACTCGCGATCGCCACAGGTTTGTGGTGGATCCACTTCGACAACGTTGATGGCAAGGTCGTGCGGCGAAAGGGTGGCGGTAAAGCCTGGCAGCCGACGGTGTGGATATACAGCCATCTGCCTCTCGCGATCGGCATTGCAATGATCGGTGTCGGAGTCGAGCATGCGATCGTTGCCTCGGACCATCAGCATCACTACACGTCGCCTGAGCGCTGGCTTCTGGTCGGTGGCGTCGTGCTGGCGCTGGCGGCCATGGTCGGTATCGAAGTCGCCTCCAAGCGAGACATCCGGGACGATCTCCGCATGAGCGTGATCCTTTCACGCTCTGTCGTGAT
>JAZFUH010000213.1:0-3392 GCA_036447125.1 Acidimicrobiia bacterium
GCCGATGCTCCGCAGTCGCGCAGCAGAGCTCGTCAGACGCTAATTCGGCACAGTTCCAAGCTGGAGCTTTGTCCTGAGACCTTCAGCCGAATCGACGGGCAACTCGCACACGAGCTGTCTACAGACGTACGCCAAGCCGGGCGTCGAATCCTCACTGACGGCGGTCCTGCCGGTGAGCAACGGAACCAACGAGTCAGCGCCATCGCTCGAAGCAAGGACGATGTCGGGCCTGAAGCCTTCCCACACGACCCTCTCCATTGCGCTGCGGTCTTCATCCTCGCCCACGATCGCAACCTCGTTGATGCCAATGAGGTTGGTCAGCCAGATCGCCAGCCCGTAACTCCCGAACGTCGGATGATGGACGGCGTCGCGTGCAAGAAGCTCCATCGTTGCGTCAGCTTCAGCGATCGCCTCTGTGTCTCCCGTATAGGCAGCGTGGAGCAGCAGTGCCTCCATTCCAAGAGCATTGTCGGACGGTGTCGGATTGTCCTGGGTGTTCTTCGGGCGTGCAATCAAGGGATCAGTGCTTGTGGATGTACCGAAGAACCCTCCCTTCGGATCCGCGAATTCTGTGCGCAGATGGTCAACCTGCTTCTCGGCGGCCACGAACCAGGTCTCGTCTCCCGTTGCCTGGTATAGCGCATACAGCCCGATCGCGAGGGCGGCGTGGTCATCTGCGAACGCCTCGTGTCCGGGCCGTCCTCGCCATGAGCGGGAGAGGCGGCCACCGGGTGAAGCCTCGTTCAGAAGGAAGGCAGCGATCTTCACTGCTCGGGCGATGTACCGGGATTCTGCGAGAACCGCGCCAGCTTCGGCAAAGGCTCGTATCGCAAGCGCGTTCCACGCCGAGACGATCTTGTCGTCGCGACTCGGTAGAACGCGTTGTGCCCTCGCGAGACGCAGACGGTCGTCAATCGAGAGCTTCCGTTCCTCGATGACACCGACATCCATCCCGGTGGCCACCGAGATCTCATCCAGGGCGACGAACCGATGGAGGTTGTTCGAGCCCTCGAAGTTTCCTACGGGAGTTGCACCGTAGATCGCTGCGGCCAGATCACGATCGTCGCCAAGCACGGTTCCCAACTCATCCCAGGACCAGACAGCGAATTTTCCCTCCACACCCTCGGAGTCCGCGTCCTCAGCCGAGTGCAGTCCTCCGCGGTCGTCGGCCATGGCGGTGTCGAGATAGTCGAGTACCTCGATGGCAACATCTCGGAACAGGTCGACATCGGTCAGCTGCCATGCACGGAGGTAGACCCTTGCCAGTTGGGCATTGTCGTAGAGCATCTTCTCGAAGTGGGGAACGAGCCACTGTGCGTCGACGGAATAACGGGCGAATCCTCCGAGCAGGTGGTCGTAGATGCCCCCCTTGGCCATGGCGGTGAGTTGGCGGGTCAGCATGTCGAGGCTGTGCTTGGCCGCATCTGTTGACGGTCGAAGGGCAGCCGTTCGCAGCAACAGTTCGAGGGCCGGTGCCTGGGGAAACTTCGGTGCGGTCCCGAAGCCACCGTTGACACGGTCGAACGAGGCCGACATGCGTTCAACAGCCTGCTCCACGTCCTCGATCCGTGGGAGGGGTGATCGCTCGTTTCGGGTCGCGGCTATCGAGGCCGCGATGTTGTCTGCTTGTTCCAGGGCGCCGTGTCTGTCGGTGTTCCACGCATCGAGCACGGCAGTCATGACGTCCCTGAATGAGGGGTGGTGCCCCATTGTCGCCTTCGGGAAATAGGTTCCCGCAAAGATTGGCTTCTGCTTCGGCGTGAGGAACACGGTCATGGGCCAGCCTCCCCGACCGGTTGTTGCAGTGACAACATCCATGTAGATGCGGTCGACGTCGGGCCGCTCCTCACGATCGACCTTGATGTTCACGAAATTCGCGTTCATGAAATCTGCGGTCTCTTCGTCTTCGAAAGATTCGTGCGCCATGACATGACACCAGTGACACGTGGCGTATCCGACCGAGAGGATCACCGGAACATCGCGATGTTCGGCCTCTGTGAACGCCTCGTCGCCCCATTCATACCAGTCAACAGGATTGTCCTGGTGTTGGAGCAGATACGGTGACGTTGCGGCGACGAGTCGGTTCGGCATGGCGACACGGTAGACGGTCGCCAAGTCGCCGATGACGCTTGGCGACCGCGACCGGTTCATGCGGTTCTCCGGGCTGTGGACCGGACTCAGTCCGGTCAGGAACTCTGGGTACGGGAGTGGTGTGTCAGTCTCGAGTGAGGGATATGAGTCGGAGTATCTCGATGTACATCCACACGATGGTGACCATCAGGCCGAATGCGCCGAACCACTCGAAGTATCTGGGTGCCCCTGCGTCGGTTCCGCGGACGATCATGTCGAAATCGAGCATGAGATTGAGCGCTGCGATGCTGACGATGAAGACCGAGATCAAGATTCCGAACGGGCCGGTTACAAGCGGAATCGACACACCCAAGAGGGAGAGCACGAGTGTCACCATGTAGAAGAGGAAGATCCCGAGCGTTGCCCCGATCACGATGCCGCGGAACCTGGCTGTGACCTTGATGGTGCCGGTTACGAAAAGAACAAGCATGACGAGGAACACCGCCGCCGTTGCGAGGATCGCCTGAAGGACGATGCCCTCGTATTTGAAGTTGTAGATGTGGCTGATGACGCCGAGCGTCACGCCCATCGTGAGGGCGTAGATTGGGCCTGTGAACATGGCCAGCTGCGGCTTGAATGCTGTGACAATGGCGAGGCCCACCGAACCGATCAATGCAAGGAACCACCAGCCGGGGATCGCGCTTGTACCAGTCTCGGGCTGAACGAGTGACCAGCCCCACATGCCGGAACCCACTACCAGGGCCAGCAGAAAGGCAGTCTTTGCCACCGTTCCGCTGATCGTCATCGGGTCTTCGCTTCCGACCTCGAATGGGATCTTGGCACTCCGAAGCGTTGCTCCGGAGGCCGCAGTCCTGCTGCCGCCGGACTCCGGCAGTGCACCGAATTGCTTTGAGAGCGTTGGGTTGGCCAATTGAGCCTCCTTGAGGCGGAATTGTAGACGAAGACCTCTGTCGTCTGTTGTCGGATCCTTGTCTGTCATCTGGGAACTGGGAACCGTGAACCTGTCGAAAACAGAACCGTGAACCTGTCGAAAACAATCGTCACCTCGGAACTCTGAGTTGTTAGCCTCGCGCGTATGACCGGCACCACGGGCGACGACACGCCCGCTTCATCCGTCGTTGATCGGGTCGTTGCCGCGATTCCAGCTGACCTACCCGACGAGCAGCGTGTTCTCATGGAACCGTTCGCACGCATGTACCTGCGGCGTCTTCCCGAGATCGAACTACCAGACCTCACACCGGAGCAGCTCCTCGCCGAGATCTGTGATCTTCTCGAATTCGTGAGCGAACGACCCTCGGGCG
>JAZFUH010000214.1:0-3061 GCA_036447125.1 Acidimicrobiia bacterium
GTCCCTTTCTGACCGGTGGCATCGACGATGAGGTCCACAGTCGGGGTCCCGTCGTCTTGCAGATGACCGAGGATCTCAGCGGTGATCTCGATGAGGTAGGACTCGAGCTTGCCCTCGTTCCACGTCTCGAAGTGGGGACGCATGTCCGCTGCACCCATACCAAGGCCGCGTCCCATGATGTCGTAGGCCTCTGCGATCACCTGCATGTCGCCATACTCGATCCCGTTGTGCACCATCTTGACGAAATGCCCTGCGCCACCGGGTCCGATCCACGCACAACAGGGCTCGCCCTCTGCCTCCGCTGCGATTGCAGTGAGTGCATCCTCGATGATCGGCCATGCCGTCTCGTCACCTCCCGGCATGATCGACGGCCCGAACCGTGCACCGTCCTCACCGCCCGAGATGCCTGCACCGACGAAGTGGATGCCGTTGTCGGCCAGTTCGCCTTGTCGACGAGCTGTGTCTGTGAACAGGGAGTTCCCACCATCGATGATGACGTCTCCCTTGTCGAGCAGCGGGGCGAGAACCGCGATCTGATCATCGACCGGCTGCCCTGCCTTGATCATGAGGAGGATGCGCCTGGGGCGCCCCATCGACCCGACGAAGGATTCCAGATCTGTGAATCCGTGGATCGATCGTCCCGCGTTCTGCGAGACGAATGTCTCGGTACGGGCCGAGGTCCGATTGAAGACCGCAACCCTGAAGCCGTGATCTTCAAGATTCAGCACTAGATTCTGGCCCATCACGGCAAGCCCGATCACTCCGAAGTTCGCAACGGGATGAGTCTGTTCGTGCCGGGTCGTCATGTCGAGTGAGCGTACATGGGTTGAAGTGGGACCGGGAAGAGGAAGAGGTGTGGTCGCCTTGGAACAGCATGCGTGTTGAAGGACAACGAAGGGCACTCGTGATCATCGCGAGCGCACAACTGCTCGCCTTGTCACTGTGGTTCTCCGCGTCTGCCGTTGCCGACTCCCTACAAGATGCTTGGGCACTCTCCGATGCCCAGGTGCCCCTGCTGACCCTCACGGTGCAGATAGGGTTCGTCGTCGGGGCGTTGGCATCTGCACTCTTGAACCTGGCTGATCGTGTGCCTGCACGGCACCTGTTCGCCATCTCCGCGGTGGCCGGCGCTTTTGTGAACGGTGCCCTCGTCCTCCTCGGGCCTGGGGACCTCCCCATCGTTGTTGCGGTGCGATTCCTCACGGGTGTCGCGCTCGCTGGTGTGTATCCGAGCGGGATGAAAGCGATCGCCGGCTGGTTCCGAGAGGGACGGGGGACCGCTCTCGGCATCCTCATCGGTGCGCTCACCGTCGGGAGTGCTCTCCCGCATCTTGTGCGAGGTTTCGGTCTCGATTGGCAGCTCGTGCTGCTCAGCGCATCGGGCCTCGCTGTCGCATCCGCAGGGATGATGCTCGTTGCAGGCGACGGACCGTTCGAGACGGCCGTGTCGGCGTTCTCCTGGGCCCACGTAAGGAACATCGTCGGTAACCGGGGTTTCAGGCTTGCAACCTTTGGATACCTCGGACACATGTGGGAGTTGTATGCCGCATGGACATGGGTGGCGTTCTATGTCGCTGCCGCAGGGTTGTCTGATTCAGCTTCCGTCATCACATTCTTCGTGATCGCGATCGGCGGGGTCGGATCGTGGCTGGCCGGGCGCCTCGCAGACAGGCGTGGCCGTACACTGGCCGCCGGCGGTTCCATGGTCATCTCCGGATCTGCAGCGGCGGCAACGGTGTTCGTATTTGGGGCACCTGCATGGATTCTGATCGGTGTCCTGCTCATATGGGGATTGACGGTGGTTTCTGACTCTGCCCAGTTCTCGGCGATCGTGACCGAGGTTGTCGAAGATGAGGTCAGAGGAACCGCGCTGACCCTGCAGACCGCAGTCGGGTTCCTGCTGACCCTCGTCACGATCTGGATCGTTCCGCTCATCGCTGAGGCAACTTCATGGCGCTGGGCGTTCCTCGTCCTCGTTCCGGGCCCGATCGTTGGCACGCTCGCCATGGTGCGTCTGAAGCAGAGCTCCTGGTCGGCCCAGATCGCCGGCGGCCGGGGTTGATCGTCGTGTCGTAGTGGACGGAATTAACATCACCGACACAGGGTTAACCCATCGATCAAACAGGAGAGGCCCCTTCTTGTCAATCGCAGTCTTCCACGAGCACCCCGTATGGAATGCGCCGCTGTTCGACGAATTCGATCGGCGGGGTCTGAAGTGGTCCTCGATCGACGCATCGAGCAGCGGGTTCGGTCCGACTTTCGTCGGTGAGTGGGACGTCCTCGTCAACCGTATGAGTCCTTCGGCATGGACAAGGGGTCACGCGACAGCGATGCTCCAGACCCCCGAGTTCCTCCGTAACGTCGAGTCTGTCGGAGTTCCCGTCATCAACGGCTCGACTTCATACGAGTTCGAGCTGTCAAAACGGAATCAGCTGGAGCTGCTCAGACGCGAAAAGGTGCGGCATCCCGAGGGGCGTCCGGTCCTGAACACCGGTGAGATTATTGAAGCCGCGACCGATCTGACCTTTCCTGTACTCGTGAAGCCCAACATCGGCGGCAGCGGAGCAGGGATCAGCGAGTATGAGACGTTGGCAGAGCTCGCCGCAGCGGTCGACGCAGGGCTGGCGGACGATCTCGGGCCCGATGGCACGGGCCTCGTACAGGAGAAGCTCGAAGCCAGGGGCAACTCGATCGTGAGAGTCGAGATCCTCGGTGGAAGATTCCTGTACGCGATCAGGCTGGCACTCAAGCCAGGTTCGTTCAACCTCTGCCCCGCCGACTACTGCGATCCGGCACAAGGAGTCGCCGATGCGAGCGACCTTGTCGAGGGATACGTCCCGCCCATTCACCTCATCGATGAAGCGGTCCGCATCATCGAAGCAACCGGCGCTGACCTCGGTGGCGTGGAGTACCTGGTCAGCGACCTCGATGGTGAGGCCTACTTCTACGACATCAACGCCCTGTCCAACTTCGTGGCGGATGCCGTCAACGTTGTTGGCTTCGACCCGTTCGTGCAACTCGCCGACTTCATCGAAGATCGCGCAGGGCGACCGGTCCCGGC
>JAZFUH010000215.1:0-6515 GCA_036447125.1 Acidimicrobiia bacterium
GGTGAGCTATTTGCCGGTGATCCGCGGGGCGTGTTGCGACGTCAGCTCGAGAAGGCAGCCGAGCTCGGGTACAGCTTCTACGTTGCACCGGAGATCGAGTACTTCTATTTCGAGGACTCGTCTGACGAGCCAAAGGTCCTCGACCGTGGCGGCTACTTCGATCTCACACCGCTCGATGTCGCCCAGGAATATCGGCGGTCAACGATCATGGCGCTCGAGGCCCTCGGTATCCCTGTGGCCTTCAGCCATCACGAGGTGTCTCCCTCACAGCATGAACTCGATCTCCGCCACACCGATGCCTTGACCATGGCGGACAACATCATGACGACCCGCCTCACGGTGAAAGAGGTCGCTCTCGAACACGGCATCTATGCAACCTTCATGCCAAAGCCCCTCGAGAAATACGATGGATCTGGCATGCACCTCCACCTGTCGCTGTTTCAGGGCGACGAGAACGCATTCCATGACGATTCGGGGGACTACGAGCTCTCGAAGGTCGCTCAGGGCTTCATCGCAGGGCTCCTCAAACACGCTGCCGAGATCACCGCTGTCACGAACCAGTGGGTCAACAGCTACAAACGGCTCGTTGGTGGATTCGATGCTCCAACATTCGAGACGTGGGCTCGCAACGACCAGAGCGCCCTTATCCGGATCCCTGCAACAAAGAAGGGGAAGATCGACTCGACCCGCATCGAGTTCCGGTCGCCGGACGCAGCGATGAACCCTTACCTTGCGCTGTCCGTGATTCTTGCGGCCGGACTGGCCGGTATCGCCGGCAACTACAAGCTCCCACCCGAGACAGGCTCAGACGTATTGAAGATGTCTTCAACAGAGCGTCTGGAGGCTGGTATCAGACATATTCCTCACAACCTCATCGACGCCATCAAGGTGATGGAGCAGTCCGACCTTGTTCGAGAAGCACTTGGTGACCACGTATTTGAATGGTTCCTGAAGAACAAGAAACGTGAGTGGGCACGGTATGAGCAGCATGTATCTGCCTACGAGCTGACCGAATACCTCCCGGTGTTGTGATGTATGTAGCTGTCTATCCCGAAACACCATCGGTCTCCCTGACCGGGGCATTGATCGCGGCGGGGTACCAGCCCGTACCGATCACCGACGTCGCCGATGCCGCCCGAAAGGAGCCAACAACAGGGTGGACCGCCGCCGTGGTGGAGCTCGCAGACAACCCCGACATGGCGATCGCCGTAGCCGGAAAGTTGAGAGAGGAATACGACCTTGGTGTCCTCGTGGTTGTGGACCGAACCTTCACCGCTGATCTGGATCAGAGAGAAGGGTTCGACGACTTCGTTCTGACTCCTCTTGATCAGACGGAGTTGCGCATTCGGCTGTCACGGCTCGGCGTGGCTGAATTCGAGATCACGGATGACCCCGTACTACGCCACGAAGATCTCGAACTCAACACAGCCACGTACCAGGCGTATCTGCAAGGAAGGCCTGTGGACCTCACGTACATGGAGTACGAGCTGCTTCGTTTCCTTGTCGAGCATCCGAACAGGGTCTGGAGTCGCGAGCAGATCCTTTCCAAGGTTTGGGGCTACGACTACTTCGGCGGCTCACGAACCGTGGATGTCCACGTTCGGCGGCTCCGAGCCAAGCTCGGCGAGGAGCGTGCCTCGTGGATCACGACGGTGAGATCGGTCGGCTACCGATTTGGGTGAGTCAGATGCCAGACTCAGACATCCGGAGGCTGACTACCCGAACTCCAGCCAGGCCACATCATCGAGGGTGTCCAGGTCAGATGCCAACACACCCATCTCAGAGAACGTGAACAGCGTGTCACCGATCACCAGTGAGCGATTGATCGGTGCGGTCCACGACTCGCACTCCTCACACTCCGAGTCGTTGACGTTCGGGTGACGGATCTCGCCGATCTGTTTCACCCGCTGTGGTGTCGCTCTCAGGACAACGGCACCGGAGAAGTTGTCCCCTTTTCCGGAGCGTTCATCCCACGACCAGCGTTGCAGCGGCAGAACCGCTATCTCCTCCGGAGCCCACCATAGGAAGGCGTGGTGGTCCCATTCCGCCTCTGAGTGTGCATCGTCGAATGTCAGCCTCGAGAGGCGTCTCGGGTCGCTCGGATCGGAGACGTCGAACACCGACACCTGCGTGCCAAGCACCCGACCCTCATCCGTTGCGTCCTGACCGACACCAAGGAGCAGATCCTTGCCGATCGGGTGGAGGTATGCGGAGTAGCCGTTGATCTTCAGCTCGCCCTTCACCTCAGGGTTGGTCGGGTCTGAGAGGTCAACGACGTACAGTGGGTCGACCTGGCGGAACGTCACGACGTAGCCCTTGTCCTGAATGAACCGAACGGCATATACCCGCTCATTCTTGCCAAGACCATCGACAGAACCGACCTGGAGGAGCTCATCGCCCCTGCGCTGCATCGTCACGACGGCCGTATCCGGTACGTCGGCCGAGCCCCACCATGGGTTCTCATCTGTCACGACGACACGAAGGGTGCCTTTGTATTCATCCATCGACCACTGCGAGAGCAGTGTGCCCTCGACCTCGCCCGTGGCGACATACTTTGCCGTCGTAGGGTCAGAGATGCTGAACATGTGGATCTGCGTCGTGAGCTTGTCGTCCTCGTTCTGATCCTCCTCCCATCTGACCGCCGGCCATGCCATCCAGGGTGAAGTGGCGATGTAGAGGTTCTCGTTTGAGGCGTAGATCGTCTGGCCTTCAGCGAGGAGACCGATGCTGTTTCCCGGCTCGAGACCGGCCTTGAGGTCGACAGAGAGGATCGTCAGCATCGAGAGTCCCGAGAACTCCTCTGGATGGCCGACCTGATCACAGCCGAGGACTGGACCGTCCGAGGTCGTGCCCGACGTGTGATCTTTCAGGACATACCAGGGGACCCAGTTCTCGAGAGTTGAATCCTCGATGAGCTTCTTGTTGGCATCAATCGCCCTCTGCTCCGCACGAATGCCGCTTCCCTCCGGGTAGGCCCAGGCGAAACCGGTCGGTCCGGAGCGTACGACAACACGGATCGTGCCGTCAGCCATCCGGGATGACAAAATCGAACCATCGAGTATGAGCGTCCTAACGATTTCCATGGAGGAAGGATTGGACACGTCGACCTCAGCAAGGACAACCCGCTGGGTTTCGTAGCCGGGAGCAATCGAGTCTGGTGCAATGCCACCGACCAGAGGCTGGATACCGTACCCGCCACCGGAAGTCATCACCAGAAGCCTGTCACCGGAGAGGAAGAGTTGCTGGCCCCACCCGTCGAGCGGGAGGGACGCGACGATCTCAGGGGTACCCGATGCGTCGATCCAGAACAGACGACCCTGGGCGACCACGAAGATGCGCTCGCCGTCCGTCTTCACGACATCAGGCTCATCGACACCGGCAACCTGGACGTTGGTACCGGAGTAGTCAACTCCCCTGATGGCACCTGAGGCGGCGGTGGTCGGTCCAACGGACTGTCGTGCAAGGTCTTCACTGACGGCCAAGAAGGCATCCTCCAGGTAGTAGCCGCGATAGCCATCGAGTCCGTACGGTCCCACCCGCTCGATCGCATGAGCCTTCACATAGTCGAGGAAGTCGTTGCATGAATCGAACGGTTGCAATGAAGACGCGAGAAAGGCTCTCTCACCCGTCGGGCCCTGGGTCTGGTGGGGGCGTGTCGTCGGGGTGGAATTGGTCGTGACATCTGTCGTACAGGCTGCTAGCACCATGGCAAGGACTGCCACCAAAGTGATCATCGTGCGTCGCATTACAAGCTCCCGTGTTGATTCCTCGGTGCTCTGACGGTTACGAAGGCGAGTCGGGTTCCCGAAGTCCGAAGTCCGAAGTCCGAAGATGATCGAGCGAATTGCTGTCAGCGAGCCTTGGCGCGCTTGCGTTCGCTCTCGGTGAGTAGGCGCTTGCGGATGCGGATCGACTCCGGAGTGACCTCGACGAATTCGTCGTCTGCGATCCACTCGATCGCGACCTCGAGGTTCATGTTCCGTGGTGGCTTGAGCTTTATTGCGTCGTCCGTCGAATGCGTTCGGATGTTTGTGAGTTGCTTGCCCTTGGTTGGGTTCACGCTCATGTTCTCAGGACGAGAGGCTTCTCCGATGATCATTCCCTCGTAGACCTCGACGCCCGGCCCCATGAACAATTCACCGCGCTTTTGGAGGTTGTCGAGAGCGAAACCGGTCGACGCTCCTCGTCGGTCCGCGACCATTGCACCACCTTGACGAGTGGGCAGTTCTCCCACCCAGGGGATCCAACCCTCATGGTGCTGATGGACGAGCGCTGTACCCCGCGTGACGGTGAGCAGCAACGAACGCAGCCCAAGCAATCCCCTCGACGGAGCAGTGAAGGTCACGATCGACCGTCCGGAATCTCCCGGTCTCAGATCCGCGATGCGACCCTTGCGAGGCGCAACAACCTGGGTGACGGCACCGACGTACCCCTCGGGAACATCCACCGTCACTCTCTCAAGTGGTTCGTGCCTGGCGCCATCGATCTCCTTGACGATGACCTCCGGCCTGCTGACCTGTAGTTCGAATCCCTCACGGCGCATGGACTCGATCAGCACAGAGAGCTGCAATTCGCCCCGCCCGGCGACCTCGATCACCTCACGCGATGAAGTCTCTCCGATGCGGATGGAGACGTTGCCGAGAACCTCTTTCTCGAGGCGTTCTCGGATCTGACGCGAGGTGACGAACCTTCCTTCGGTTCCGGCAAGCGGTGATGTGTTCACGCCGAAGGTCATGCGAAGCACCGGTTCGTCAACCTGAAGACGGGGAAGTGCCGTGATCGTGTCAGCGTCGCTGAACGTATCGCCGATGCCGACCTCGGGAAATCCGGCGACGATGAACAGATCTCCGGCGGAACGACTGTCAACGTCATCTCTGGTGAGGTTCGAGAACCCCATGAGCGTTCCCAGTTTCCGCATTATCGGGTGGTCGTCGCTCTGTACGAGGGCAACTCTCTCCCCTGTGCGCATGGTGCCTTGTACGACCCGGCCGATTGCAAGGCGACCCAGATAGTCGGACGCATCAAGGTTCGTCACGAGGGCCTGCAGCGGTGCGTCCGGGTCTCCTGCGGGTCCAGGGATGTTCTCGATGATGGCATCGAGAACAGGCGCAAGGGTGTCGTCTTGTCCGGGAACGCCGATGCCGACGATGGACCGACTTTCACGGGCGATGGCAGAGATGATCGGAAACTCGATGTGGTGATCTTCCGCATCAAGATCGAAGAACAGCTCGTAGATCTCGTCGACCACCTCCGCGGTGCGAGCATCGGATCGATCGACCTTGTTGACAACCACGACGGCCGGGAGATGGCGCTCAAGAGCCTTGGAGAGCACGTAGCGGGTCTGGGGCATCGGGCCTTCAGCCGCGTCGACAAGCAGAAGCACCCCATCGACGAGAGCGAGCGCCCGCTCGACCTCACCACCAAAATCTGCATGACCGGGTGTGTCGACAAGGTTGATCTTCGTGCCGTTCCAATCGATCGAGGCCGCCTTTGCGAGAATCGTGATACCACGCTCGCGCTCCTGATCACTTGAGTCCATGACACGGTCAATGACCTGCTCGTGATCTGAGAACACGCCGGCAGCACGGAGCAAACCATCAACGAGGGTCGTCTTGCCATGGTCGACGTGCGCGATGAGTGCGACATTGCGCAAGGAGGGGGAGGACATGTACATCAGGATACAGAGGACCGACCGCAGGTGACAGGAAAACGCGCAGCAGCAAGGTAGGAACGATCGGCTATCGCTAAGCGCGCTCCGGCTCGATGCTCCCCATCAACCCGGCGTTGTAATCATCAAACGCCTTGTAGATCTCAGCCCTCGTATTCATGACGAACGGACCGTATCTGACAACTGGTTCGTTGAGGGGCTCGGCAATTCCCACGAGCATGTCCACGCCTGAGGGCCCAGCCTCAAAGGACAGCGGACCCGGCTCGGCATCAAAAAAGACGGAGTCACCTTCCACTACGGCCTGCCGGGAGGGAAGGATGGTTGCGTCTCCTCCGAAAATGTACAGGAAAGCCACCTGATCACCCGGCGCATTGAGCACGTTGCTCACGCCGGGGCCAAGGGAGACATGCACGTAGGTGATCGGCAGGAAAGTCTCCGCGGCACCCCGGGTGTCGTACGCCTCACCTGCGATGACGACCGCCTGCCCACCGTCGATATCGACTATGGGAATCCGGTCCTTCGTGAGATCCTGATACCTGGGGCGATGCATCTTTGCGGACATCGGCAGGTTCACCCAGAGCTGGAATCCATGCACGCGGCCCCCGTCGCGCAAGATCTTGTCGGTCGGAAGCTCGGAGTGGATGATGCCGGCGCCCGCAGTCATCCACTGAACCTCACCAGGATGGATCACTCCACGGTTACCGACAGAGTCAGCGTGCTCGATCTCACCGTCGAGAAGATAGGTGACCGTCTCGAAACCACGGTGCGGATGGTCCGGAGCGCCTTTCGCCTCCCCAGGGGCATTGTCTGCAGGTCCCATCTCATCGAGGAGCAGGAAGGGCCCGTA
>JAZFUH010000216.1:0-2267 GCA_036447125.1 Acidimicrobiia bacterium
GCCGGCACAGAGAACGTCCCCGCAATAGTGGGCATGGGCCGAGCAGCAGAACTGGCACCGGAGTGGGTGGCGAGCGGCGAGCGCCTGAAGGTCTTGAGAGACAGACTCGAGGAGGAAGTCCGCTCGCTGGTGCCAGGAGCGGTCCTCAACGGAGACCCGGTTCACCGGCTACCGAACACCCTCAACCTCACTCTTCCAAAGCTCCGCGGCGAGTCCCTCGTGGTCGCCCTTGATCAACATGGCATCGCCATCTCATCGGGGTCGGCATGCAAGACCGGCAATCCCGACCCGACCCACGTGCTGATCGCCATGGGGAGAGCGCCTGAATCGGCACATTGTGCGGTGCGATTCTCGCTCTCCCACCACACAACCGACAATGACATCGACGCGACGGTGGCCGCGCTCTCCGAGGTGCTCGAAGAGATGGAGACCGCCGTTCGTTTCCTCTCGTGCAAGTGAGGCCTAAGCGCACACGGTCGCCACAGACCCCTCAGGTACGAACGTCAGCCTACGGGTTGTCGAACTCCGCCTTGGGTCCCAGGTAGTACCACCAGTTCAGGATCAGGCAGATGACGTAAAAGGCTGCAAACGCATAGAGCGCGATCTCCGGGGTTGCGTTCCTGATCTGCTCACCGAATTCCTGAGGGACGACGAAGGCGCCATACGCGGCAACCGCAGACGTCCAACCAAGCACAGGCCCGGCTTGCTCCCGATCGAAGACCATCGCGATGGTTCGGAACGTGGAACCGTTGCCGACTCCTGTGGCTGCAAACAGCACGAGGAACAGCAGGAAGAACGGGATGAAGAAGTCCTCCGGTGTCTCGGACTGGTAGGCCTGCTTCATGAAGTAGGCGACGCCAAGGGCGCTGGCGATCATCACTACGGCAACCCATTGTGTCACTTTTGCCCCGCCGACCTTGTCGGAGACCCACCCACCGATCGGGCGAATGAAAGCACCTATGAACGGGCCCATCCAGGCGAATGCGAGTGCCGATGGGCCGTTCGGATTGACGATGTCGTGCGTCAACGCTCCATCGACCATCACATGCTGGAATCCGAAGATGACCTTGATGGCGAGGGCAAAGCCCGCCGAGTACCCGATAAAGCTGCCGAACGTCATCGTGTAGATGACGCTCATGATCCAGGTGTGCTTGTTGCCGAAGATCCTGAATTGGCGCTCGAGATTGGGCTTGATGTCGCCTCGCAACTGTTTGAGGAGCATCACCGTTGCAAAGATGACCGCGATGATCGTTGGATACTTCGCCCAGCTCCAGCCGAGACCAACCGGGGAGGGAAGGATGATGAACAGCCCCGCAACCGCGGGGATCAGTGCCAGCCCCAACATGCCACCGATCTTCATGAACGAATTGGCGGGCGATCCGATGTTGGGAGACACGTGCTCTGCCCGGATGTTGTCCATCCTGAACCACGAGAGGAAGGCGAGAGGGATGAGGATCAAGAGCCACACAAACCCGGCATTGTGGATCCAGGTCTCGGTTCCTTCCGGGATCTTGCCGAAGATCCAACCCGAAGTGGTTTCGAGCTCCAGGCCTGCGCCGAAGATGCCAAGGGTCATCACGAGCGGTATGAGCACCTGCATGGTGGTGACGCCGGCATTGCCAAGACCTGCGTTGAGGCCAAGGGCGAGACCCTGCTTCTTCTTGGGGTAGAAGAAACTGATGTTGGACATCGACGATGCGAAGTTTCCACCGCCGAGGCCCGACAGGACGGCGAGTATTTGGAACACCCACAGCGGCGTGTCCTGGGACAGCAGAGCGAAGCCTGTCCCCGCAGCAGGGATCATCAGGAGGGCAGTCGTGAAGAAGATCGTGTTGCGCCCACCCGCAATGCGGATCAGGAAGCTACTAGGAATGCGCAGCGTTGCCCCGGTGAGCCCTGCGATTGCAGACAGCGTGAAGAGTTCGCTGGTCGTGAAGGGGAAGCCCAGGTTGAGCATCTGGACGGTGATGATCCCCCAGTACAGCCAGACGGCGAAGCCGACCAACAGACTCGGAATCGAGATCCACAGATTTCGGCTGGCGACCTTCTTACCGGTCGTCTCCCAGAACTCCTCGTCCTCAACATCCCACTCGTAGATGTCCGCCATTCGTGTCCTCTCCAGATTCAGGGCGCCGATCGCCCACGATCTCGATGCCGCTTCTGCCCTATTGACTCATTTCAAAATTCATCGTCACGTTCGTCTAAGCCTCAAGCATCCCATCAGCGTCGTGGACGAACTCCGCCTCGAATGCACCCTCCGGTTCCTC
>JAZFUH010000217.1:0-5022 GCA_036447125.1 Acidimicrobiia bacterium
GCCGTCCGGAAGAGCGACAACAAGACCAATCTCTGATCACTCTGGCGTCCCTCGACGAACAATGCGCGCTTGGTTTCAAGCGGTGAGGGACGCCAGAAGCGTTGGATCAGTAGGCGCCGCCGAGTTTTGCGTGATCCCAGCTGGTGATCCTTGTTGGTTCGACGACGACGACCGTGTTCTTCTCCGCGAAACGCCCGAATGCGTTCTCAATTGATTGCTCATCCATTTGAACGGGTTCATTGCCGATCGTCGCGTATCGGGCAGCAAGCGCTCCGTAGACCTTGAGCACGTATGCAGGGTCGGTGATGAGCCTGGCGGTTCCCTGGGTCATCACGCCCTGCAGTTGCGCATATGTGTTCCCGGCCTCGACCAATACCGAGAGTCGCGGGTCGCGCATCAGGTTGACGATCTTCTGGGACTTCGTGAACGATCGGAAGACGATCTTGCCGTCATCCAAGGTGAACCACATCGGCGCCTGATGGGGCGCTCCGTCCTTTCCGATGGTCGCAAGCTGGAGGACCCGGGAACCCTCAGAGAGAAACGTGGTGATTTCGGCATCTGTCATGGTGATGTCTTTGCGAGCCATGGGTGCAACCTACCCGCTTCAGCGACGAGGGTGGCGCCTGAGTGGTTTTCCCCTCCGTTGGGGTCCGTTTAGCGCAGCGTTATCAGGGAGCGTTGCATGGTGGTTGGGTACGAACAGCGAAAGAGGAGCTGATCACATGCCCAACAACGAACCTTCCTCGAGGTCTACCAGAGCCGCAGGAGCCGCCCTTGCTGGGCTTCTGCTTGTCCCTACCACCGCGATTGCCGCTGTCGCTCTCGTCGGAGTGACCTCAGGTGTACCGGAGGCCGAGGACTTCGACGAAGCAACATCAACGACCATCGAGCAGGATGAAGCGTCTACGACGTCCACGACGATCGACGATGATCATGATGATGACGGTTCGACCACATCGACCACGATCGACGATGATCATGACGATGACGGTTCAACGACGTCCACCACGATCGATGACGATGACGATGACGGTTCGACCACATCGACCACGGTGGTCAGCGGCGGGTAGTTTCCGCTCGGTTAGCTGTCTGACGTGGGTTGTGATACCGGCGACCATGCCGAGCGTGTGGTGCCGGTATCACATCGGTGCCTTGGGCAGAAGCAGCGGGGCACGATCCCCTTGCCGCAATGGTTTCGTGAGATTCATCTCCTCGAACCTGAAACCAGGAATCGATCTGCCCTGATCGGGCTTCCATGAGAGATGTAGAACTGTCTACCATGTGATCGACGACAGAACACGGGCGACCCACAGCGGCGGCCGAGGTTCGCGATGTCGGACTGCTGAATACGGTACAGAGTCCCCCAACCGGTAGGTGGGGAGAAGGGAACCGAACCATGGCGACCAAGGTCACTGCGCCATCTGTCCTCGCCCGCAAGGACGGGCCGAAACTCAAGATGGTCACGGCGTACGATGCCCCAACGGCACGGATCGCAGACAGAGCGGGTGCTGACATCATCCTTGTCGGTGATTCTGTTGCGAATGTCGTGCTCGGATATGACGACACGCTCGCTGTCACTGTTGATGTGATGATCCACCACACCGCTGCGGTAACGCGCACGAAACCGAATGCACTCGTCGTCGGGGACATGCCCTGGCTGTCCTTCCACACCTCGACAGCCGAGACTGTGCGCAATGCGGGTCGGTTCATCCAGGAAGGTGGGGCAGGAGCCGTGAAACTAGAAGGCGGTCGAAAGCGCCTCGACATGATCAGGGCGGTCATCGATGCGGAGATCCCGGTCATGGGCCACCTGGGCCTCACACCTCAGTCTGTCCATGCCATGGGTGGATACAGGGTGCAGGGCAAGGAGGCGCAGGCCGCATATGAATTGATCTCAGACGCCCTCGCACTCTCCGACGCAGGTGTGTTCGCCATCGTCCTCGAAGCCGTCCCGAACGTTGTGGCCGAGATCGTAACGAAGGAGATCCCATCGCCAACGATCGGCATCGGTGCCGGTGTCAATTGTGACGGCCAGGTGCTCGTGTTCCACGATGTCACAGGGCTTGGCGCAAGCGAGTATCTACCGAAGTTCGTCAAGCAGTATGCACGGCTGGCAGATGACGCTGTTGCGGCCCTTGAGGAGTTCTTCGCCGATGTCGAATCGGGATCGTTCCCTTCTGAGGCCGAGACCTATCACATGCCCGCCGAGTCGGAAGAGATCCTGCGCAACCTGTCCCATCCGTCGGATCACCTCATGGCCGACGAGGCAATGGAGCAGTAGCTGTCTGTTGTGGATCTGACCCATCGGGGTGGTCGCGACGGGTCGATTCGGTCTCGAACGCCGCCGCGACAGGCCCCGGATGTCAGATCGAGTCTGAATCGAATACCCCGTTGACGTCTGTCACGGTGTGCGGTAGGTCCCCAGTGTTCGTCCAAACAACTGTCGTACCGAGATCGACCGTGAGATCGCGCGGGTCATGGCCCAGTTCGGCGTGAAGCGATCGAGTTGGTGAAGACAATGGGGGAAGGCCCAGGGCTGAGAACTTACATTACGTGCGGCTTTCAAAGTTCCGCTGCTGGGCAAGCAGCGCTGCCTCGACGCGGCTACGGACGTGCAGCTTCGCCAGGACGTTCGTCATGTAGTGCTTGACAGTCTTCTCCGCCAGATACAACTGTTCACCGATTTCACGATTTGTGAGTCCCGCAGCCACAAGTTCGAGGATGTCGTGCTCGCGTCCCGTCAGGCTTTCGAAGGGGTCGGCTGGATCCTCGCGTGTCATTTCGTTCAGAATCCCGCTCGCAAGCGCCGGGGTGATGTATACCTCACCGGCAGTCACAGAGCGGACCGCGTGGATCAGACCGTGTCCGGCAACGCCCTTCAGGACGTAACCACGCGCACCGGCCTTGAGGGCCTGAAGGAGATCTTCTGCATTCTCAGACACGGTGAGCACAAGGACGGCCGTCGCGGGGCACTGCGCCGCAATCTGTCTCGTCGCCGTGATTCCGCCCATGCCTGGCATCGTCAGGTCGAGGATCGCGACATCGGGCAGGAGGTCGACGGCTTTCTCGACCGCCTGTTCACCGCTACTCGCTTCCGCGATCACCTCGATGTCCGGCTCGGCTGCCAACGTATTCACGACTCCCTCGCGGAACAGCGGATGGTCGTCGGCAACGAGGATGCGTATCGTGTCAGTCATCGGTGGCAACGATCACGAGAGGCAGGCGAGCTTTCACGATTGTGCCTTCTTGCGCTGCACTCTGGACTGAGAACGTCCCGCCGAGTAGTTCGACTCGCTCTCGCATCCCGACGAGACCGAGAGTCGCCACGCCGGTACTCGCTGCTGCATCAAACCCGACTCCGTCATCCTGGATCTCGACATCGACGAACTCCCCTGAGTTGGTAACTCGAACCTGTCTGGCAGCGGAACCCGCATGCTTGAAACTGTTCGCCAATGACTCCTGGACCACACGATAAATGGTGATGTTCACCGGCGTCGGGCCGAGGGCGAACCCCTCGTCGCATGTGAATTCGACCCGCTCACCCGAGATGCGGCCAAAATCCGACACGGCGCGGCGGGCTGCGTCGCAAGGGGTGAGACCATCGACGCTCGGTGCGCTGAGACCGTGGGTGATCGCTCGGAGGTCCGTCAATGCCGAAGTCAGGGCTGTCGTCAGCGTCTCGACATCTTCATGGGTTTCGCTTCCGTTCCCCTCCGTCAACTCCGCAATCCGCTCGATCCTCAGGAGAGCGAGTGCTACATCTTGGGCAGGGCCGTCGTGGATGTCTGCGGACATCCGGCGGAGGAATCGTTCGTTGAGGGTTGTCGTGCGCGCAGCCGCCTTGTTGACCCTCCTCTGAAGGAGTTGATTCTCGTCGAGGGCGTGCTGCAGTTCGTCCACGTTCGCAAGGAGTTCGGCCTGTTGCATCGCAATGGTCCCGCTGGCCCGGCGCACCATGCCAACGAGGAGAACGTACATGATCAGCGTCGCGAACCCGACGATTGCCCAACTCTCCAGCTGTGCTCTTCGAATCTTTGAGCTCAAATGGTTGGGCAGTTGATAGAACTCGGTGACGGCAATCACAGAACCACTGCCTTCCCCGCGAACCGGGGCATAGGTCTCGATGAGCACATCCCAGGTCATTCGCTCATATTCGTTCTCTGGCTCAGACAGGTCGCTCAGGCCTGACACGACCTCTCCGGAGAAGGCGCGGCCCAGACTCTCGTCGACATCGAACGTACGACCGATGAGGTCGGGGTTGGGGCTATAGAGGATCTCTCCGCTCCGTGACCAGATCTTGACGGAGACGACCTCTGAATCCAGCGAAGTTCTCTCGATCAGGAGGTCGAGTTCGGCTCTGGCGCCGGGAGAGAGAGATCCGTCTGCTTCCGCGTCCTGAATCAGCGGGCCTACGAGACTGTCGACGTAGAGGGCTGCTATCCCTGCCGTCCTGTCGATCACAGCCTCCTTGACATTGGATTGCAGCCAGAGGCCGATGGTAGCCATGCCAATCAAGAGGATCCCGAGGCCGAAGAGCAGGAACTGGCCGGCGAACGTGAGTCTTTCTGTACCTGGGATTCGCACCGGCGCTCCGAAACTTGACTGAGTCCATTGTACGAACAAAGCGCTCAGACCAAGGTCGGAACCCGACCCGGCCCTTGTCCAAAGGAACCGACAGATCGAATTCGTGGGGTGCGCCAAAGCATCTGGCTACCACCAGATGTGGTAACACGACCGATTCGGCGCCCTTCTTGTAGCCGCCCACCGAGGGGTCCAACCGACCGACTTGCATTGGTTTCATTCGCAATCTGAGCCGACACCGGTGTCTGATTCGGGAGGCACCGTTTGGGCGTGCGGGACAAGCCGGAGGGACGGTCGCACAGTGCTCATCGTCGCACCGTCTGGCCGCAACTCGGTCATCAGTTCCGGGGTGATGACCGTCAGGCCACGGGAGCTGGCGTGCTTGGTGATGCCCCTTTCAACCATCGGTCTCAGTGCTGCAGGTATACGCTCCAGGCGGGC
>JAZFUH010000218.1:0-2844 GCA_036447125.1 Acidimicrobiia bacterium
ATATTCGATAGCGATGCAGCACCAGACATCGACGAGATCGAAGCCGCCTTTGCAGATGAGTTCATGTTCCAATCCGAGGTGTTTCTACGCGATCGCGACCAGATCCGCTCCGTTCTCGACCGTGTTCCGTGGACGAGAGACGATGGAGTCATTGAAGTTTCATTCCTTGAGCGACCACCTGTGCCTGAGGCAGCCGCTTCGCTTGAGGCCACAGCCGTTCATCCGGAGTGGCTTGCCGTGAGTGGATCGGAAGTGTTCTTTCTGCGAGTGGCCAAGGAGATCCCAACGACCCACAAGGAATCCACATCCATGCGGATTCTCGGTATGAAGATGACAGGACGAGGTCTTGCCACTGTGACCAATATCAACGATCGATTCCTCCGCCCCGACGATGGCGATAGTGGCACGGCACCGAATCCGCGCGGCATGAGCCATCGATGAAGGCTGCTCTCTATGAGGAGTTCGGCGGTCCGGTTGAGATCGTCGATGTGCCACATCCGGAGCTCCCCACCGGAGGTGTGGTGCTGGAGGTTCGCGCCAACGGGATCTGTCGGAGCGACTGGCACGCATGGATGGGCCATGACCCATCCATTGCGCTCCCCCACGTCCCTGGCCATGAGATGTCGGGCACGATCGCCGCGAAGGACATTGAAGTTGAAGGATTCGAAGTCGGTGATCGTGTAACGATTCCATTTGTGCTCGGATGCGGCGCGTGCCCAGAGTGTTCCTCAGGAAACCAACAGATATGCGACAACCAGTACCAGCCCGGCTTTGACGGCTTTGGGGCCTTTGCGCAGTTCGTTGCGTTGCCGTACGCCGCTGAAAACCTCGTGCGGATTCCGGACGACATGACCTTCGAGGCTGCTGCGGGTCTCGGCTGTCGATTCGCGACTGCATTTCGGGCAGTTGTCGATCAGGGGGAAGTGACAGAAGGCACCAAGGTCGCGATCTGGGGATGCGGCGGGGTCGGGTTGTCCGCCGTGATGATTGCAGCGTCGATGGGGGCAAAGGTGATTGCCGTAGATATCGACGAGACGGCGCTTGAGATCGCCTCTCGCTTCGGTGCGAGCGAGATCGTCCTTGCCCGCGATGGCCTGATCGATGCGGAAACTGTTCGTGAACTGTTCGGCGGGGGCGCCAGCGTGTCCATCGATGCGCTCGGGTCGTCACAGACCGCTGCCTCGTCGATCCTGTGCCTTGCAAAGCGCGGTAGACACGTCCAGGTCGGGTTGATGATCGGAGAGGGCTCTGATCCCGTCGTCCCGATGTGGAGACTGCATGCAGACGAGATCACCCTCCTCGGCGTACATGGAATGCAGGCCTCGCAGTACGGGTCGATGCTCCACATGATCTCTCAGGGGCTCGTCACACCGGGAGCCTTGGTGTCAAGAACCGTCACATTACGCGAGGGCGCTGAGCATCTGGTTTCGATGGATTTGGTCCCAGGACGCGGATTCGTCGTCATCAATGACTTTGCCGGCATCTGAAGTGGCGACGGGGCGCGCCGTCAGTCCGTAGGATCGTGGTATGGATCGCAGCTCCCCAACCGTACTCGTTGGCCGCAGGGTTGTGCCGGGCAGGGAGGCGGCCTTCGCAGAATGGATGACGAGGGTCACCCACGCTGCCCAGAGCGCGCCCGGTTGTGTTGCCGTCGATGTTCAGCGGCCCGATTCGGCACATCCTGATGAGTGGATGGTGGTGTACCGCTTTGAGGACGCGGTCTCGCTCGATGCGTGGCTTATTTCAGACGCAAGGATGGCGTTGGTCACGGAGGGTGAAGACCTCATACTCGGTGAACCGCGTGTGCAGGTGTTCGCCGCAGCCTCGGGGGATCCCGGAGTTCGGATGGTCACCTCCTATCTCCTCAGAGAGGGTGGTGAGGCCGTGCATCGGGCCGTCCACGACGAGGTGATGCGAGAGTTACGGAGCTACAGGGGGTTTCGGGAAAGGGAGATCCTCGAGGCGGTGCCGGGTGTGCAACCCGAGACCGTCGTCATCCTGACATTCGACGATGAGTCGAACTTGCGTGCCTGGCTCGAGTCCGACACCCGAACCCGACTTCTCAGCCGCCTTGCCCCTCACATCGAGGGCACGTACAGGACGAACGTGATCGGCGGATTCGCCGGATGGTTCACATTCGACAGTTCTACAGAGCCACAGAGATGGAAGCAGGCGGTCGTCGTGCTTCTGGCGCTCTTCCCGATCTCGCTGGCCGTCACCTCCCTTCGCACATTGGTGTGGCCGGGTGCTCCCCTCGTTCCTGCAGTGCTTGTGGGCAACATCATCGGCATATCTCTTCTGACGTGGGTGGCGATGCCCCTGCTGACGCGCAAGCTCTCACGGTGGCTCGGGCGCTGACCGCAGAGCCTCCTGACCTCTGTCAGCTTCCATCTCAACTGTCGGGCACATGACAATGTCGGGCGCACGACAGATGTGCGCCGGTTGTTCGACACGGCAACGCACACAACAGGAAGGAACTGTCATGGCGGTTGCATTCAACAAGCTGGTGACACCCACATCAGACGACTATCGAACGGTTGCGGATCACTCGAAGCTGGCGATCGGTATCGGAGTCGTTGGTGTGGTGATCGCGATGATCGTTGCGATCATCTCGCTCACAGCGGCGAGCGATGTGGGAAGCGGTGGCGAGGACGCTGCCCAATTGCTCGCGGTCGGGTTCGGACTTCAGACGCTCGCGCTGGTGACCTTGAAGGTCGGTATCGGCGTGGCTCTGATCGGCATCCTCGTGCGACTCTGGCTCAGAATCGAGAGCGTGAAGGTATCGGTTGCGGCACTGAGACCTTCTGAACACGGCGATGGTCCGGCCGTCGGAGAGCTCGACAC
>JAZFUH010000219.1:0-7735 GCA_036447125.1 Acidimicrobiia bacterium
GTGGGGAGAAGGCTGACGACATGATCGTTGATCTCGTCCACGCAGAACCGCACCGGACAGTTGTTGTGACGAATGACCGCGAGTTGCGCGACCGCTGCACGGTCGACGGGTGTGTTCCTGTGTGGGCAACGGCGTTCGTGCTGTGGAGCTGAGACGGACCAGAGCCACAGATCCGGCACTTCGGAGATGAGCGGGGTCGGTGAGGACCCGGGAGCTGCAGACCGGTAGTACGTATGACGTATTACGTAGTACGTATGACGTATTACGTAATACTACGTTCTGAGGCTTCACCCGACTCACGGCCGCTCTCTTCGCCACACCCAGCCCAATTCCGAAGAGCCACAAATCCTCAACACTGCTCACGCTCTGCCGATACATGTCGAAGCGACCTACGGATGCCACGTGACTGCGACGCTTTCGCGTACACATGTTCAGATGAGTTCAGAGCCCGGGCCGAAGCGAGCTGTGATCACCCACCGGTGGCATCAGTACCGCAGGCTCATGGGCGCCGTCGCAGCGGTACTTGGTTTGTTCGCAGGAATGGTGTTTCTGTGGCCTGCGATGTTCCTGATCGCTGCGCTCGGTGCGGGAATCGCGATCGACGCCACGCTGGCCCTCAGGAACGCGAGATCCGGAACCATCCCGACAATGGTGGCCGATATCCTGTTCACGGGAGCAGCCCTCGTGGTTGCCGGAGTTCCGGGAGCTGGCATCGGTACCGCTGTTGCCTACTTCATACTGCTCGTCGCTGTACTTGGGGAGTCATTCAGGGAGTGGATCGTTGGTCTCCTCGCGATCAGTGTTGGTTTCGTCGCTTCGATTGTTCCCCATGTGATCGGATTGCACGAGCAGCCCGTTGAACGCTCCACGGCTGCCGGCATTGTCACTGTTGCAGTTTTCGGAATCGCAACCGTCGGGATCATTCGAGAGTTCATAAAGGTGAATCAGATCTGGAATCGTTCATTTGACCGCCAGGTCGAGGTGGCCGATGCGATCTCGACGGTGTCCCGCGTTCTCGTCGCACAGGACGATGTTGCGGCCATGGGACGGGCCCTCAACGCGATCAGGGATGTGATGCGCACGTCGGTCGTCTTCGTCGAACGCAACATTGAGGATCCGACCCACGGGCTGTGCGCGGTTGTGGATGAGCGGTCTGTGGATCAGCATCACGCACATCCGTCCTTCGACCGGTCTGCAATGATGCCGTGGTCGGTCATGCCGGGAGCCCGGTCACACCTCGAGGGCGGTGCGCCGTTCTTTTATCGCGTCGAGGAGGCGCGGGGCACACCGTACGACAGGGGTGGGGATTTCGGAATCCAGGCAGAGGTCGATGTGCCCATCATCGTCAGCGGAAGCTGGGTCGGTGTCATCGGGGCTGCAGACGACGACCCCGAACGGACCTGGCGCACGGACGATCTCATTCTGTTGAGAACGCTTGCCGACCTCACTGGTGCCCTCTGGGAGCGTGAAGAGGGCTCCCGCGTCCGTGAGTCCCTCATAGGAAACCTCGACGGGCGTCTGAGGTACGAGGAGGCCCTGACGAAGGCATCTCGGGCGCTGCTCGGCGAGCAGTCCGTGGATGTTTCGCCTGCGCTCAAGGCCATCGGAATAGCCGCCAATGTGGATGAGATCTGCATCACGGAGACGATTCCGGTGGAACAGGGAACCCCGGGCGCACGCATCGCAGCCATCTGGGCGGCACAGGGCATATCGCCGACACACGCTCTCGATGACATCGTCTCATACGACCGTATTCCCGAGATCCGCCATGCCATCCAGAACAACGAGGTCGCGTTCTACGACGGGAAGCTGTCAAAGTGGATGGTCGTTGCGATCAACGTTGGTGGAGCCTGGTACGGCACGGTCTCCTTCGCGAGGAATGGCGTCGATTCGTCCTGGAGTGACCGGGACATCGCTGCCTGTCAGACGATCGCAGACATGCTTGGTGCGTTTTTTGAGCGATCTCAGAACCGCGCAAGGCTCGAACACTCGTTGTCCTCAAAGGATCAGCTCATCGCCTCGGTCAGCCACGAACTCCGATCTCCTCTGACAGCCGTCGTCGGGCTTGCCGATGAACTGATCACCGCTGGGGATGCGATAGGCGCGGAGGAGCGCGACCAGCTGATGGAGATCATCCTCGAGTCATCGAAAGAGATGGCTGACCTCGTTGAGGATCTTCTCGTATCGGCTCGGTCTGAAGACGGGACGCTCCCCGTCTTTCCTGAGCGCATCGATCTCTCCCTGCTCGCCCAGTCGGTGCTCTCACAGATGGTCGTACCCGCGCAAAGCAACGTGACTGTTGACGATGAAGGTTGTGTTGCGCTCGCAGATCCGGTTCGGGTCCGTCAGATCATCCGAAACCTTCTCACGAACGCATTCCGCTATGGAGCCTCGCCCATCACGGTCAGTGTCGGATGCCACGATGGTTATGCGTTCCTGGACGTGCATGACGTGGGTCTGGGAGTCCCCGACGAAGATCGCGAGCGGATTTTCGAACCTTACGAACGATCCGATTCCTCACGAATCGTGAAGTCATCGGTGGGGCTTGGCCTTGCGTTGTCGCGCCGTCTTGCAGAGCTGATGGATGGGAGTTTGACCTATATCCGGGGCGAGGGAGCGACATTCAGGCTGACCATCCCCCTGCCCCGGGTCCATACACAGGTGACGGATGGACAAGCCGACGACGGGCGACCGAGGACAGACGACGGAACCGGTGTCAGAGGACCAACTCGGCCAGTGTCCTGAGCGTCGACACCTCGGTCGTGCTGAGGATCATCGTTGTCACACCTGCGTCGCGCCATGCGTCCAATCGATCCGCGATTCGCTCCTTCGATCCGACGAGTGCAAGTTCGTCCACGAGAGAATCCGGCACAGCCATCGTTGCTTCCATCTTCTTGCCGGAGAGGTAGAGGTCCTGGATCGTCTCAGCCTCCTGCTCATACCCGTATCGACACGCGAGGTCGTTGTAGAAGTTGCGACCCTTTGCTCCCATGCCGCCGATGTACAGCGCAAGGAACGGCTTCATGGACAGACGGCCGGCATCGAGGTCGTCCGTGACGAGAGCGCTCACGGTGGGGGCGATCTCAAAGCGATCCGACTTGGCCGCCTCGCCCGATGTGTCGAATCCTGCCTGAAGCAGTGATCCATACATCTCGCTCACCCTGTCGGGGGACATGAAGACGGGGAGCCAACCATCAGCGATCTCGGCCGTGAGTTGCACGTTCCTCGGTCCGATCGCAGCAATATATATCGGCAGGTCGGGGTTCTTCGGCCGGTGCATGATCTTCAAAGGTTTGCCAAGACCCGTTGCACCATCACCGGTGAAGGGGAGCTGGTAGTAGTCGCCGTCGAAGCTGACCGGTTCATCCCGTGCAAACATCTTGCGCAGGATTGCGACGTACTCACGGGTGACCCCGAGCGGCTTGCCGTACGGCTGGCCGTGCCAACCTTCAACGACCTGAGGTCCAGACACGCCAAGACCGAGTAGGAAACGACCGTTTGACATGATGTCGAGGGTCGAAGCCGTCATCGCCGTCATCCCTGGCGTGCGTGCGGGAATCTGGAACACAGCCGAGCCGACCTTGATGCGTTCAGTCCTTGCCGCGATCCATGCCAGCGGTGTCAGGGCATCTGCACCGTAGGCCTCAGCGGTCCACACGGAGTCGTAGCCGAGATCTTCGACTGTTGAGATGAGCGTGAAGTCGTCCGAGATCGCCGTTCCGAAGTATCCAATGTTGAGTCCAAGTTTCATGGGAGCGACTGTAGCCGTAACACAACGACACACGACGTTGACGACGGTACCGCCCCACTCGCTGACGACGACTGACACGTCGTCAGACGTTCGTGTCACACCCGACCCGTACCGTCTTGTGCAGAGGAGGACGAAATGATCATCGATTGTGGAACATGTGACATGCGAGCAACGAAGACCTGTGACGATTGTGTGGTTTCCGCCCTGGTCGGAGACAATGGGATCCTCGAGCTTGCAGAAGCCGAACAGGCAGCCATCGACTCGATGAGCAGGGTCGGGCTCGTGCCACCGATCAGGCTTGTGTCGATCAATCCCGATACCGCAGCGCGACGTACGTGACCGATCGTAGTTGCCGGTAGCTTTGCTGGATGGATCTGTTCGCATCTCTCGTCGAGGTCGCCGATCGTGCATCGGCAGCGATCGGTGTGACAGATCTGGCGCCATTCCCGGACGAAGCCGACCGCATCTCGGACCGCGTGTCGAGAGGTCTTCATGGTGGGCTCTCGTTCACCTATGCCCAGCCTGACATGGCGTCGAATCCCCGGGAATCCTTCCCCTGGGCGTCATCGATCGTTGTTGTCACCGTTCCGTATCTCACCGATGGTGACGGAGCGACCGGGACCAGAACGGTTGCGCGATTCGCAGATGGAGATCGCTATGAGGGTCTGCGAGCGGTCCTGGCGAAAATCGCATCGGCGCTCGGCGGATCCGGTCATCGTACCGAGATCGTGTTCGATGACAACAGGCTCATTGACAGGGCTGTTGCGATACGAGCCGGCGTCGGGTGGTCGGGTAAATCGACGATGGTTCTCACCCCGGGCGCCGGACCCTGGGTCCTGATCGGTTCGGTGATCACAGATGCTGTGCTCGAGCTGACGGAACCGATGGCCAGATCGTGTGGTACGTGTGATGCCTGTATCCCTGCGTGTCCCACGCAGGCGATTGTTGCGCCGGGCGTGCTCGACGCAAGGCGTTGCATTGCAGCTGTTCTCCAGAGAAGGGGAGTGATAGATACGGCCATCCGGGCTGCAATCGGTGGGCGTATCTATGGCTGTGACGACTGTCTCACGGCATGCCCGCCCGGACAACCTGCGCTGCGTTCCTTTGAGGCAGCTGATGAGGCACTCGATCCTTCATTCCTGCTCACGCTCAGCGACGAGGAACTTGCCCCGATCGTCGAGCACTGGTATGTCCCGTCTCGTCGCATGCGTTTCGTCCGACGCAACGCGCTCATTGCGCTTGGCAACACCGGGGGCGAGTCATCGCTCGATCTTCTGGCGAGCTACATCGATCATGCTGACGAACTGCTCGGAGGCCACGCGGCTTGGTCGGTGGGCAGGGTGGGCGGAGCTGCTGCCACTGCGATCTGTGAGGCAGCTCTTGAACGTGTGGTTGACGAGACAGTTCGTGCCGAGCTTGTCGCCGCAATCGCTGCGTCCAAACGTGGCGGGGTCTACGCTGAAGAAGCGTCTGCAGCATCGTTGACCGATCCGGAGGAGAACGCCAGGTGACAGCCCTTTTCGGAATTCCACTGTTGCTCGGGTTGCTCCTGATGATCGTGTGGATCGCGGCGACTGCGGTTGCCGGGACCGTGGAGGGTTGGGAGAACGTTGACCCTGAACATCGCTATGGACGGGCCGGTCGATTCGTCCTCGCAGGCGTCATCGGTTTCGGAATGGCCGGCATCTCAACCCTGTACGCCGGAGCGCCACACCTTCTGGCAGTCTTTGGTGGCATCGCGGGCGGGATCGGACTCGTTTTCGTGTCTACATGGCTTGGTCCGGACTCGGACACCTGAGTCGTGCTCCTCGTTGCGGACATCCATGGAGCAGCCGACGCCCTGGCCAGGGTCGCCGATCCGTCTGAACCACTTCTGATATTGGGTGACCTCGTGAATCTCGTCGACTACCGGACGAGCGCGGGAATCGTTGCAGACGTGATCGGAGTTGATCTCATTCGGCGGATATCGCGCCTCAGGGCGGATCGGCGCCGGGCAGAAGCCAATGATCTGTGGAATGCGGCAACAGAGGGGAGAACCGAGGAGGTGAGTGCCGCGATCGGGGTGCTGATGGCCGATGAGTACCGATCTGTGTGCCTGGCAATGGAGGGGGCGCAGGCGTTCGTGATGTACGGAAACGTCGACCGGCCGGACATGCTGCGTGACCACCTCCCTGCCTCGGCTCAATTTGTGGACGCGGAGACGAGGGAGATCGAGGGAAACGTCGTCGGATTCGTTGGCGGGGGTATTCCACGCATCGGAACTCCCGGTGAGGTCGAGCCTGACGAGATGAGAGCAAAGCTCGACAGGATCGGACCGGTGGACATCCTGTGCACACACGTTCCACCGGATGTTCCTGCCCTCGCCTCTGATGTGATCGGGCGAACGCGAAAAGGGTCGTCTGAGATCCTCGATTACATCATGGAACATGAGCCGGCATTCCACTACTTCGGAGACATCCATCAGCCGAAGGCAACCACGTGGCAGGTCGGGCGAACAAGGTGCGTCAATGTTGGGTACTTCAGGGCGACGGGCCGCGCTGTTCGCCATGGTTGAAATCGATCTTGATCAGTTGGCAGATGCCTATCGGCTCAGACCCATGTCCGCTGCCGCAAGGACAAGAGCCGACATCTCATCGAGTGGCTGTCAAGGGCTGTTGCTCGACATTGGTGGAGGAACCGGGGATCACGCGGCTGCCTGGGTCGGAGATCAACGGCTTCCGGTCGTTGTCGACCCTGCGCCGGGGATGCTCGCGACTGCCAGTCGACATGGGGGAGTCGCCGTCGTTAGGGCGACATCTCAGGCACTCCCATTCCGGGACCACGTGGCAGCCTTGGCCTATTTCCACCTATCGATCCACTACGGCGACTGGAGGCGTTCGATCGATGAAGCGCTCAGAGTCACACGAGGTGGCGGTCGCATTGAGATCTGGACGATGGACCGCGAAGCAATAGCGCGTTCCTCGCTCGGTCGGTGGTTTCCCGAGGTGGTTGAGATCGATCAGGACCGGTTTCCGGACCCTGGGGATCTCGCGAGAAGACTCACCTCGAACTGTGGGAGCGTGGAGACCTCTTCGGCGAGTGAACTTATCGACCGCTCAGCCCAAGATTGGGCTGATGCCGTCAGAGCTCGATTCGTGAGCACGCTTCAGCTGCTTGACGATGACCAGATCACCGAAGGTCTCGCACGTTTCAGGGCAGCTCACCCCGAACCCGACGGCCGTTACCGCTACGAACTTGTCCTCACGAGGATTAGCGCGAGGGTGAAGGAGAGGCCGACGTACGCCTGAGAGCCCCAACCGGTCCCTTACCGCTACTCTCCCGCAGGTCGCATTCAAAAGGAGAGCCGATGGTCGAGGGGACCGTACAAAGGGTTGAGATTTCTGCTGCCCCCCAGCATGTGTACGAGGTGGCGCTCGATCTCGAGGCGTATCCAGAATGGGCAGATGGTGTGAAATCTGTGGCGGTGACGAGTGAGGACGAATTCGGCCGACCTGCAACAGCGGACTTCGTTGTGGAGGCGATGGTCAAGGAGATCTCGTATACGCTCGAGTATGACTACGGATACGACAACGGCTTCGCCTGGTCTGCGATTCCGAACCAGGACCTCAAATCACTTGACGGCCGATACGAGTTCAACGAAATCGAGAGTGGGTGCGAGGTCGTATACGCACTCAAGGTTGATCCGGCGTTCATCGTGCCGGGGTTCCTCCGCCGTCAGGCCGAGAAACAGATCGTAGGAACCGCACTCCGCGGCTTGAAGAAACGAGCTGAAGAGAGCGCCTGATGCGCATCATCCTCGTCACCGGCAAGGGCGGCGTCGGGAAGACGACCGTGTCTGCCGCAACGGCCATCAAGGCAGCGGATCTTGGCTACTCGACACTCGTCATGTCGACAGACCCCGCTCATTCGCTTGCCGACGCGTTCGACATGCCGCTCGGTGACATGCCAACGCCCGTGGTCCCGAACCTCGACGCACAGCAGATC
>JAZFUH010000220.1:0-10890 GCA_036447125.1 Acidimicrobiia bacterium
CCCGATGACCCCGTATTCGATGCTGCAGACACCGATCCATCCGTCGCACCTGCTGAAGATTTCTATCAGTTCGCAAACGGGGGATGGCTCCGATCCAATCCGGTTCCACCGGAATACGGCGCATGGGGGTCAGCCCATGAGGTACATGTCCGAAACGAAGTGATCCTTCACGAACTTCTCGAAGCTGCAGCACGATCACGCGGCCTTTCCGACTCGGTCGAGGACAAGGTCGGGGCGTATTACCGATCGGGGATGGACACCGACAGCATCGAAGCGATCGGCCTCACCCAGATCGAGCTGTGGCTCACGCGAGTCCAAGAGCTCGCATCCCTTGATGACATCCGGGATCTCGTCGCAGACCTTCATCGGATCGGGACGGGTGTTCTGTTCACCATCGGAGTTCTCCCTGACTTCGATGACCCGACGGTGAATCTCGTGTACATCGGTCAGGGAGGTCTTGGTCTGCCTGACAGGGACTACTACCTCAGGGAAGATGAGCAGTCCCGTGAACTTGTGGCAGCCTACACGGCCCACATCGAGAAGATGTTCGGCCTTGCAGCGCTCGATGGTGCCGCTACGGCTGCGGATCAGGTTCTCGGCATCGAGCGTGCGATCGCGGAACTGTCATACACGAACGTCCAGATGCGTGACGTCGACCTCATCACGAACAAGCTGAATATCTCAGAGGTTGGTCGCTTGATGCCAGGCTTCGAGCTTGGCACGTACCTCTCGGGCATCGGCGCGGGAGACGAATCCACGATCAACTTGGACAACAAGGGCCTGTATCCCGCGCTCGACACGATGCTCCACGAGACACCGCTCGAGGATTGGAAGGCATATTTCGCATGGCACCTGCTCCGATCCACGGCATCGGCGCTGCCAGAAGACTTCGAGAACGAGGCATTCGATTTCTATGGCAGGACATTGGGCGGCCAGCAGAAGCAGAAGGAGAGGTGGAAGCGAATTCTCGTTGCAGGAAGCGAGGACATCGGCCATCTCATCTCCCAGCTATACGTCGCGGAACATTTCACGCCCCGAGCAAAACAGCGTATGGAGGAACTTGTCGACCACCTTCTCGTCGCGATGCGCGACCGTCTCGCGACCCTGCCCTGGATGGGTGAGAAGACACGGAACGAAGCGCTAGCGAAGCTCGATGGGTTCGGCTACAAGATCGGCTATCCGGACGAATGGCGTGACTACGACGGCCTCGAAATCGGGTCGGACGAATGGATGACCAATCGAATCGCGTCGAGCCGATTCGAATTCGATCGACAGATCGCCAAGCTCGGACAACCAGTCGACCCACACGAATGGAGCATGGCTCCCCACGTTGTGAATGCCTACTACCACCCACTGCGGAACGAGATCGTGTTCCCTGCAGGAATACTGCAGCCGCCGTTCTTCACCGAGGATGCAGACGATCCCGTCAACTACGGAGCGATCGGATCAGTGATCGGACACGAGATCACACACGGTTTCGACGACCAGGGCAGCAAATTCGATGCGTCGGGTCAGATGAGGAACTGGTGGACAGACGACGATCGGACAGAGTTCGAGACCAGATCTCAGGTGATCGTCGATCAGTTCAATACATATGAGGTCCAGGACGGTCTCACCGTCAATGGCGAACTCACCCTCGGAGAGAACATCGCTGACCTCGGCGGAGTGAAGATCGCGTTTGCCGCAATGGTGTCTGCTCGTGACGACGGCAACGCCCCCGACATAGGAGGGCTGTCACCTGAGCAACGCTTCTACCTTGCGTACGCCCGAACATGGCGTCAGAACTACACGCACGAGTACCTGCGTCTTCTGGTGAACTCGGATCCGCATTCACCCAGCCACTTCCGATGCACCGGTCCTCTCAGCAACCTTGAGTCCTTTGCGGTTGCGTTCGGTATTCCCGATGATGCTCCTTCGATGAGGGCAGAACACGACCGCGTCGAGGTCTGGTGACAGATGAAAGCGGGCGAGTAGGGTCGACACCATGGTGAAGAAATACGAACTCACGACACGTCGGAAACTGACCAATCGATTCTTTGCGATCATGGCAAAGGCCGATAAAGGGCCGGCATGGCGCCTGACGACGAAGGGGAGGAAATCGGGCGAGCGCCGCCACACGATGGTGACACCGGTGACCATCGACGAAACAGACTATCTCGTCGCACCATACGGACCTGTGAACTGGGTGCTGAACCTGCGTGCCTCAGATAGGGCGACGCTCGTCCGAGGTCGTGCGACGAGCCGGGTGAAGGCCGTAGAAGTTGACGGCGAGGAAGCCGGAAAGGCTCTTGCGAGGTACTACCACGAGAACAAGAAGTACGTCGCGCAGTTCTTCGACCTCGCTCCGCACCCCACGATCATCGACTTCACAAGGGTGGTTGAGAATCACCCTGTCTTCCGCGTCGAGCATCCGATGTGAGGACTCAGAGCTCTGAGATCTGAGTCCTGTACTCTGGCGTCCGTAGACCGAGACGAGACCATCGACCTGTACCGCATACACGTCAACGCGGGAAAGATCGCCATGTACGAGAAGTACGGGTTCGATGCGGTGATGGGCACAAGGGGCGGCGTGAGATTCAACGATGCCTACTCAGATCGATCGTGGATCAACTGCCACTGCAACGGCGGAGTGTTCAATCTCGGTCACCGGAATCCCGCCATCATTTCGGCCGTTCAATCAACGCTCTGCGTTGCAGACATCGGCAACCACCATCTCCCCGCACCCTGCGATCCGAGCTTGCAATGCGTCTCTGCGCCACGACAGACAACCAACTCCCCGGAGTCGTCTACGGAGTGTCCGGTGGTGAGGCGATCGATCTGGCCATCAAGGTTGCAAGGGCCGCCACAGGCCGTACCGATATCGTTTCGGCAAAGGGCTGCTATCACGGGCATACGGGGCTTGCGCTTGCCGCAGGTGATGCCGAGTACAGGGATCCGTTCGGCCCGAATCCGAGCGGATTCACCCAAGTGCCGTTCAACGACATCGACGCCATGGCAGACGCCGTCACAAGGACAACCGCCGCAGTGATGCTCGAAACCGTCCCGGCAACGCTCGGGATGCCCATTCCGACCGAGGGCTACCTGCCTGCCGTTCGGAGGATCTGCCACGACAACGGTACCAAGTTGATCCTCGACGAGGTCCAGACCGGACTCGGCAGGACAGGCAAGATTTGGGGTTACCAGCATTGGAACATCCAACCAGATGCAATCGTCACAGGGAAAGGGCTCTCCGGGGGCATCTATCCGATCACTGCAACGCTCATGACACGAGAGCTCCATGCCCTATTCGACTCAGATCCCTTCATCCACATCTCTACCGCTGGAGGAGCTGAGCCGGGGTGCGCCGCTGCGCTCGCGGTTCTCGATCAGGTCGAGGCGCCGGGATTCCTTGTGCGTGTGAGGGAGCTTGAGCTACGACTCGTCGAAGGACTCACGGGTGCCCCATTCGAGATCAGACACCTCGGGTTGATGATGGGACTCAAGTTCCCCGTCGAGGATGCAGGGATCATGGCAGCGAAGCTTCTCTTCGACCAGGGGATTTTCGCTGTATACGCGAACCATGACACATCGGTCCTCCAGTTCCTGCCTCCACTCATCACAACGGACAAAGAGGCGGAAGAAATCGTCGGGATCATTCGCTCGGCGTTCGGATGAGGCAGGCCCTTGCGGAGCTTGACGACCTTGTGGAGACGGCCATCGCGTCGGGTGATGCGTCAGATCTCGACATCATCGGATACGGGGAGATATCGACGGTCCTCAGGTTGACAACGGAGACCGCAAGCTTCGCCGTCAAACGACTGCCCCCGTTTCCCCCCGGGACCTTCGATCGATACAGCCGGGTCTTCCACATGTATCTGGAACGGCTCAAAGCCCTCGGTGCGACACCGGTCAACTCCTGGCTGGAGTCCTTCGACCGGGCGAACACGACAACCGTGTACTGCATCCAACCGATGCAGCACAGGCTTCTGGTGGATCGCCTCGCCACTGCTGACGAATCCACCGTTGCGCGGTATGCAGCCCAACTGGTATCGATCGTGACACAGACTGTCGGACCAACGGTTGGACTCGACGCACAGGTCTCCAACTGGGCGATCAACCCGGACGACCAACTGGTGTACATGGACGTCACAACACCTCTGATGCGCGACAACGCCGGTGAAGAGCTTCTGGACACCGACCTCTTCATAGCGTCTCTTCCCGCGGCTCTCCGCCAGGGTGTTGAACGGTTCCTGCTCGAAGAAATTCTCGGCCATTACTACGACCATCGCTCAGCTCTACTCGATCTCGTTGGAAACCTCAAGAAGGAGAAACTCGACCACACGGTCACGCCATTCCTCGATGAGGTCAACGCGGTGGTGGAACCGCAGATCACATCCCGTGAGATACACAGGTATTACCGATCTGATGCGCTCATGTGGGAGGTCCTCCAGCGTCTCAGACGGACGGACCGGTGGTGGCAACAAATGATCAGGCGAAGGTCTTACCCTTTCATACTCCCGGGCAGAATCGAACGATGAGAGGGGCTCTGGATCATGTGTGACACGATCGTTGTTGTGAATTCCGGAGGTGTGCTGTTCGCCAAGAACTCTGATCGCGACCCGAATGAGGCGCAGTTCCCTGAGTGGCATGCAAGCGCTGATCATGAGAAGGACTCATCGGTTACAACCACCTACCTGCCGATCCCCCAGGTACCGCACACCTATGCCACGTTGCTGTCGAGACCCTATTGGATGTGGGGTGCAGAGATGGGCACCAATGAGCACGGTGTCACTATCGGCAATGAAGCCGTGTTCACCGATCAGCCGTACAAGGACACCGGCCTCCTCGGCATGGACATGATTCGGCTCGCGCTCGAGCGCGCCGCAACGGCGGAGTCAGCCGTCTCGGTCATCGTGGATCTGCTCGAAGCCCATGGACAGGGTGGTGGGGCGGGTCATGAGAACCGGAAGTTCACCTATCACAACAGTTTCATCGTTGCAGATCCCACAGCGGCGTTCGTACTCGAGACTGCGGGCGATCTCTGGGACACAGAGCGTGTCCGCTCTGGCGTACGCACCATCTCAAACGGTCTCTCCATCCCTTCGTTCGCGGATGCCCATGCGGACAAGCTACGAGGAAGGGTCTCGGCTTGTTCAACCCGCACCGCCCTCACGACGGCAGCGGCCGATGGTGCCGTGGAAGCGGCCGATCTCATGTCTGTGTTGCGATCGCACGGTGGGTCGTACTGGCCACGGTACAACGCCGTCAACGGCACTTTGTCAATGCCTTGCATGCACGGTGGCGGAATCGTCGCATCGTCATCATCGACAGCGAGTTGGGTGTCGGATCTATCAACAGACATCCACTGGCTCACAGGTGGTTCGGCCCAATGTCTCGGTCCGTACAAGCCGACGCGGCTGGACGAGCCCATCGACATCGGACGAATCCCAGATGATGTTGCGGAGAACGAGAGTCTCTGGTGGCGTCACGAACGGCTTGCCCGAATCGTGATGACAGACCCGGTGAGCACGGCGCCACTCTTCACCGTCGACAGGGATGCTCTTGAGCAGAAATGGCTCACGGACCCGCCTGAGGGTCAGACAGCCTGGAATCATCATCAAGAGCTCTTGCTCGACTGGACCCAGAGGGTCGGAGAGCCCGAGAAGTACGTACGCCCTATCTGGGCCAGACGATACTGGTCAAAGCGAGACCGAGCCACAGCACTGACGGACTGACGAACGGATAGATGCCGGGCAACGTGTGCCCGGCATCTGGACCCTCAAGTGCTACTCGCTGAGTGCGCTCTCGTCAGGACGTGCCATCAGCTGAAGGACACCTCCGATGGCTGCAAGCACACCGGCAACCGCAAGCAGGTACCAGCCGAAACTGATCGAAACAGTGAACGCCTGGCCGGTGGCCTGGGCGAGGCCGGCCTCGAGCGTGTCGGCATCATCCAGGGCACCCGTCGTGGCGAAAGCACCGATGGCCAACATCGCAACACCGAGCACCGTTACGACGAGTGCGTTCATCCGCGACATGGCTTCCTTGATTTCCGGCACCAGGGACATGCCGAGTACCACAGCCAACGCGATCAAAAAGATGGCGCCTCCGGCTGCACTCTCATCCCACAACGATATGAGAACTCGATCGAACCCGGCTGGGATCGCCCCGCCGGTCGCCGCGTTCAGATCTGGCAGCATGTCCTCTGCGGCTGAACTCGCGGACACCAGTCCGAGTCCGATGATTCCCAGAACGGCACCGATTGCCGTAGTTATTCGTCCATAATGCATAGGTCTTCCTTTCCTCGCACACGCAGCGTAGGCAAAGGATCACCCCCTAAACAAGCAAAACGACGATGAATCAGATGAATCCTTGAATCTTTTTCGCTGCCTGATCGAATCGATGGACCCAGCGTCTTCCGTGTGCCGGGGTGGCCAATGGATCCAGGAAGAATACAAGGTGATGACCAAGCTCATGGGCAACGGTCATGAGCGTGGTCGTCCGCCCCAGCCTGATCGCACCATGCAGGGGATGTGCTCTGCGAGCGTCCCGTTCGATGTCTCTGATCCGGTCCTCACCGTAGGATTCGGTGAGCCACCATCTCGGCTGCTCGGTTGCACCGGTATAGGGAGAACGACCGGCATGGAAGCGGAGTCGAGGCGATTCCACACCCATGGCCGAACAGATCGCATCAACGACGTGGCGCGCTTCGACATCTGATATCGCGAGACCATCGAGGTTCTCGAGCAGATCCGGATCGACCGAGAATTTCTGAACACGAGCCTGATGCCGACGCCTTGGCCCTCGAGCAATTGGTTGGGGAGCGATCTGTTTCGACATGAATGCAAGATATCCCGTGGCTGTGACAAGACGCGGTTCCCGATCGTAGGCCGCGGTTGTCGGTCGGCGGTTACTCTCATCCGTTCAGCTTGTGGGAAGGGACGTTGGAACACAAACGCGGAGTCTGGTTCGGAATCGCGGCCTACCTGTTCTGGGGTCTCACACCGCTGTTCTGGAACCTCGTATCGACTGATGCTGCATCCTTGCTGCTGCATCGGATCGTTTGGTCTGTGCCGATCCTGGCGCTCGTCATCACCCTCCGCCGCCAATGGCCCGCGCTGAGGGACGGCTACGCGTCGTGGGCGTCGCGGCTCTCGACGATCGCAGCGGCCGGACTGCTTGCGGTGAACTGGGGGACCTTTGTCTGGGCCGTAACGAACGATCACATCGTTGAGGCATCACTCGGCTACTTCATCAATCCGCTTGTGTCTGTGGCGCTCGGCGTCGTCATACTCAAGGAGCGACTGGGTCGGCTCCAATGGGTCGCGGTCGCCATTGCAGCAAGCGGCGTCACCACCATGGGCGTGTTACAAGGTGTTCCACCATGGATATCGCTGACACTCGCCTTCTCCTTCGGACTCTACGGCCTCCTGAAGAAACGAGAAGTCACACCGCCACCTCTCATGTCGCTCATGGGTGAAACCAGCGTGATGTTTCTCGCGGCGCTCATCGTCCTGGTATTCGTCGCTCAACCAACGGGTGCAACCTTCGGGTCATCTCCCGGCGCTGCCCTGTTCTTCATAGGGACCGGAGTCGTGACCGTGATTCCCCTCCTCTTCTTCGGAGCAGCTGCGCAGCGGATTCCGTTGTCGATGCTCGGGTTCCTCCAATACATCGCGCCGACACTCCAGCTACTGGTGGGTGTGGTCGTCTTCAAGGAGTCAATGACGACCGTTGAGCTGATGGGTTTCGTCACGGTATGGGTGGCCCTGGCCATCTTCAGTCTGGACAGGGCCGATAACCGGGGCTGACGGCTTGTGGCTGACGGCTGTTATTTCGTTGGAGCAGCCGTCTCGTCGGCAGCTTCCTCCTCCGTCCCTTCGGCCACATCGGCGAGCTCATCCATGGCCTCCTCGACATCCTCGAGGTAGTGGTCGACCGCGGGCTTCTTACCCCGCACTCCCGAGATGACGGCGTCCTGGATCTTCGCGAGCTGATCGTCACCCACTTTTCCAGCAAGCTTGACACCCAGATACTCCCTGATCTCATCATCGGACATCGACTCGAGCTTCCTCTTGGAAATGACCGACGCGACCACACCGGCCACCACTCCAGCGAGCAGAAGCACAAACACGAATTTGAAGAAGGCCTTCATTGCATCACCTCTCAAGGAAATCTAGTGGCTGGTCGCTCGATCGAATCCGCCTGCGCGATGATCGAACAGGTAACGTCAACTCGACGTTCGTGCGCCACCTGCTGCAAGCCATTCGACGAACACCGTCGCAGCGTTTGCATCGGCTGGGTCGGGTGCAACATCGAGATACCTGGCCAGTGCAGAGTCGAGCTCGGCGCGCGTCCAGGGACCGAGCACATGCCCCGCTGAAGCGAAGGCTTTCGCAGCTTCCTCAACCGTGAAGCGCCCGGCGGTCACCTCACGGCCGACGACGAGTCCTGCAAGCTTGTGCCCGTTCTCTCTCAGATTCACGAGTGCCGCGATGTCATCGAGATCCCTCACACCGCCTGCAGCGATGACCGGCTCATCAACGAGGGCAATCGCCAGCTTCAGAGCCTCGAAGTTCGGCGGTTCAACGAGTGCATCGCGACCGACCTCTGAGATCATGAAACCGGCAGCCCCACCCGAGGACAGGTTGATGAGGGTCTCCTCGAGATACTCCCCCGTCTGCTCGGTCCAGCCCTTGATCGAGATCTCAAGATCGGGACGAACATCCAAAGACACCATGATGCGATGCGGATGCCGCCTGTTCAGCTCCCAGAACAGCACCTGGTCGATGATCGCAAGCGTTCCGATCACCACGCGCCATGCCCCCATACCCAACACCCGTTCGACCTCGGCCTGGGACCGGATTCCCCCTCCGACCTGGACAGGCACATCGACTGCCCTGATGATGTGCCCGATGAGCTCGCGATTCTTGTAGTCGCCGTATGCCGCAGCATCGAGATCAACGATGTGCAAACGATGAGCACCCTTGGAGATCCAGCCTCTTGCCCGATTGACCGGGTCATCATCGAGCGCGATCGCATCCTTGACGTCGCCGTACGGAAGGCGCACAGCCCTTCCATCGAGGATATTCACACGTGCATATAGCTCCATGGGAAGAAGATATCAGATACCAGACACCAGAAATCAGAAACCGGAGATCAGACCACACGACACCGAGACAAGGATTTCGAAGCGGTCTGGCAGGATCGACAGCCGTATGCTGGTGATCATGCCGGCAGTTACCGCCACAGACGTCGAGTTTCGCTACGGAAGCCAGGTTGCTGTTGCGACCTCCTCGTTCGTGATTCCTCAAGGCGCGATCACTGCCCTCATCGGTCCGAACGGGTCAGGGAAGTCAACGATCCTCAACGGAATTGCGGGACTTGTGGCACCGACGAGAGGGCGACTGTCCGTTCACCAAGGATCAACGCCGGGCCGCATTGCCCTTGTGCTTCAGACCACCAAGGTCAACGATGCCCTACCGATCACAGTCAGGGAGGTCGTCTCGATGGGAAGATATCCGACGATCGGGGAGTTCAGGCGTCTCTCCGATGCTGATCGTGCGATCGTGACAGAGGCGATGGAGCGCATGTCGATAACCGATCTTCAAGGCAGGCATCTCAGCGAGCTTTCGGGGGGCCAGCGGCAGCGGGTGTTCGTCGCCCAGGGTCTCGCCCAGGATCACGATCTGCTCCTCCTCGACGAGCCGCTCACCGGACTGGATCTTCCCTCCGCACAGGCCATAGACGGGGTCATCCATGACGAGCAGAAGCGTGGTGGAACGATCGTGATGAGCACCCATGATCTCGCCGAGGCTCGCGTTGCGGATCATGTCGTTCTGATGGCCGGTCGCGTTGTGGCCTCTGGTGCTCCAAGGGACGTGCTCACGACCTCGAATCTGACAGAGGCATACGGATCTGCACTTCTCCATGTCGATGGCGAGCAGATATTCCTGGACGATCCGGCCCATCGCCCAACCGGCAAACGCCACATCCACCAGGACCGCACGATCCATGTCGAGGCGCTTCACGACGACCGCGATTCCTCGTGATCGTCGCAGATTGACCGCCAGAACTTCTCATCAAACGCTCTTGATGAGAATGCCCGATACTCTCTGGTGTATGTCAGGCACCGGCGCATCCACCGAGGTCCACGAGCTCGTGAGACGAAGACTCTCAGAAGCCGAGATCAGGTACACCTCCGGAAGACGAACGGTCGTGACCGCAATCCAGATGGCTTCCGGCCCGCGGACCGCGGCAGAGCTGGCCACAGGATCTGCGGGGTTCATCCCCATCTCGTCCCTGTACCGGACGCTCTCGTTGTTCGAGGACACCGGGATTCTCAAGAAGCATCACGGGCCTCGCGGTGTTGCTCGATACGAGCTCGCCGAGTGGCTCACCGGGCATCACCACCATGTTGTGTGCGTGGCATGCGGAGCAATAGAGGACATCGACGTACCGGACGGTGCAGAGAGCGAACTCCATGCAATTGCCTCGGTGCTCGGATCAAAAGCAGGTTTCAGGGTCCTCGATCACGTCCTGGAAGTAGAGGGCGTCTGCCCGGACTGTGATCGCTAGCAACATCAGATGCCAGAAGCCAGATGCCAGATGCGGAATCTGGTTTCTGGAAGCGAGGCGCCAGCCGAGCGTTCTGGAATCTGGCAGTGAGCGCAGCGAACGTTCTGTAACAGCGCTTACCGATACCGCCAGACGATTCGTCCCATCGTTGGATCGTACGCAGAGACGTCGACCTCAACGGAGTCCCCGGGGATGATCCGGATCATCCGGCCCTTGCGCATCTTTCCCGACGCGCGAGCCGTTACTTCATGGCCGGTTTCCAGCTTCACACGGAACGTGGCGTTCGGCAATGTCTCAACGACAACACCCTTCGCCCTGAAATAGTCGTCCTTG
>JAZFUH010000221.1:0-4935 GCA_036447125.1 Acidimicrobiia bacterium
GTCGACTCGATCCTGGTCGACGAGGCACGAACACCGCTGATCATCTCGGGACGAGTCGGGGAGACAGGGAAGTGGTACACAGAGTTTGCTCGCATAGCGTCGCGTCTTCGAATCGACGAGCACTATGAAGTGGATGAGAAGAAACGTCAGGTGATCACCACCGAGGCCGGAGTGACCCGCGTCGAGGAGATTCTCGGTATCGAGAACATGTATGACTTTGCCAATGTCGACTTCATCCACCACCTCGACGTTGCCCTGAAAGCCAAGACGCTGTATCAGCCCGATGTCGACTACATGATCCGTGGCGGCGAGATCATGATCGTTGACGAGTTCACGGGTCGTGTCCTCGAGGGGCGTCGCTACTCGGAGGGACTCCATCAGGCGATCGAGGCCAAAGAGGGCGTCCAGATCAAGGAAGAGAACCAGACGCTCGCAACGATCACGCTCCAGAACTACTTCCGCATGTACGAGAAGCTCTCCGGGATGACGGGAACCGCCATAACCGAAGAGAGCGAGTTCGTTGAGATCTACGGCCTCCAGGTCGTCGTGATCCCGCCGAACGAGCCGATTGCACGGCTCGATCAGGGCGATGTCGTGTACGTGGATGAGGATCACAAATTCGCTGCACTCGCAGACGACATCGAGGCGCGGAACGCACAAGGCCAACCGATACTCGTCGGGACCGTATCGATCGAGAAATCCGAACGTGTTGCCGACACGCTCAAGCGCCGCGGCATCGTCTTTGAAGTGCTCAACGCCAAACAACACGAGCGTGAAGCCCACATCGTTGCCCAGGCAGGCACATCGGGAGCGATCACCGTCGCCACCAACATGGCCGGTCGTGGCGTCGACATCCAGCTTGGCGGCAACCCCGTCGAGCTGGCGAAAGACGCCATGCACAAGAAGGACATCTCCCCTGACGATGACGGATACGACAAGGCATACGAGGCAGCCCTCGCTGGGGCGACCGCTGAGACCCAGAGGGACAGGCAGAAGGTCCTCGATGCCGGCGGCCTGTACGTGCTTGGTACCGAGCGCCACGAGTCGCGCCGCATCGACAACCAGTTGCGCGGTCGCTCCGGCCGCCAGGGCGACCCGGGGGAGAGCCGTTTCTACCTCTCCCTCGAGGACGATCTCATGCGCCGTTTCGCAAACGAACGAGTCGCCTCGATCATGTCGAGGCTCAAGATCCCACCTGATGTTCCCATCGAGGCGAAGATGGTCACCAAGTCGATCGAGCGAGCCCAGACCCAGGTCGAATCTCAGAACTTCGAGATCCGAAAGAACGTGCTCAAGTACGACGAGGTGATGAACACCCAGCGCAGGATCATCTACCAATGGCGGAACCAGATCCTTCATGGAGACAGCACCGAGGAGTTGCTCTCCGAATGGCGTGACGACGTGGTTGAGGACACGGTGCGGGACATGACGGAAGGCATCGACCCTTCCGAGTGGGACTGGGACGAACTACACGCCCACTTGATCGAGCTCTACCCGACAAAGCTTGGTCGAGATAGCTTCGACGATCCACAGGACCTTGTTGCTGAAGAGATCGTGGATGCGTACGTGGCTGAGGCAGCCGATGCATACCTGGCGCGCGAGGCAGATCTGACAACGCCGGTGATTCGATCTCTCGAGCGCGCGGTCGTGCTCTCTGTGATCGACAACAAGTGGCGTGAGCACCTTGCCGAGATGGATTATCTGAGATCGGGTATCGGGCTGCGTGCAATGGGACAGAGGGATCCTCTTGTCGAATACCAGCGCGAGGGCTTCACCTTCTTCGAGGAACTCGTCCACACGACCAAAGCTGATTCGATCAGATACATGTTCCACGTTGAGGTTGCACGGCGCGACGAGCAGCCAAAGGCACGGGGTCTCATGACATCGAGTGCGAAAGGTGACGGTACGACACAACGCCAGGTGCGTCGCGACGGTGACAAGATCGGCAGAAACTCACCATGCCCGTGTGGCTCGGGCAAGAAGTACAAACGGTGCCACGGTGCACCGGGAGCCGAACCCCTACCTGCTTGACCGACTCCGAGTGCCCCGATCTGCGCCAGAATGGCGGTGATCGGGAGATGAATATCAATCGCATTACAGCATTCAAGAGCGTGGCCAGGGGGTTGACCGGCGCTGTGTTGATGAAGCGAGTCACGGAGTGGGCGAATCCCATCACGAGTTCCGCGTCTGCTCCGCTCGAGACGGTCGCGTTCATCGACTCGTTCGGTCCGTCGCTCATGCCGCACTCTTCGATGCATCAGGGCATGATCGCGGGCATGTCTGTATTGGCCGCAAGGGGGACGATGGCGATCGTCGAGTCGCTCACCGGCACGATCGTCGACAAGGGGGATCCGCTCACTCACCGGCTGTTGATGCGTGTGTTCCTTGGAGGTGTGGGCTACTCGTTCGAGAGGCTCCCCGTGAGGGAGAACGAGTCCCTGACCCGTTCTGGCGCTCGAACCGCTGGAACGGTGTTGAAGTCCGGCTCGATCGGTGGGGCCATCCACGACATCGGGACGGCTTCTCAGAGGCGTTATCCGGCTTCGTCCATGGTTCGGCCTGCAATCGTGTCTGCGGCGGCACTTGCAGGTGTCATCGCGTGGTCCAAGAGCAGGCTGGACAACCGAAAGGCTGAGATCGAGCGTTGGCCGATCCCTCAGCCGAACGAGTTGGCGCCTGCCGTTGCAACCGGGATGGTCGTGACGTCGGTCGGCATGGCGGGAACTCGCGCGTTTCAGGCCTCCCGGCGTGCATGGATCGGCTACTTCGGTGATACCCCGACCAAACGGATCATCGCACGAAGCGTCAACGCCGCAGTGTGGGTTGGCGCGATCTCAAGCCTCTACAACGCAGGTATCGGCTACATCGGCAGGGGGAACGAGCGAGTCGAGGGTGGGTACTCGGTTGCTCCGACCAATCCGCTGTTGTCCGGTAGCCCGCAGAGTATCGCTCCGTTTGCCGACCTCGGCCAGCAGGGGAGACGCTTCGTCACAGATGTGCTCACTCCTGAGTACATCGAGGAGCAGATGGGTGAGAAGGGCGCAGAGCACCCGATCAGAATCTTCATCGGATACAACTCAGAGCCGCTTTATCCATCGGGTCGCGCAGAGATGGCACTTGACGAACTCGAGCGCACCGGTGCTTTCGACAGGGATTACCTTCTGCTCGTTTCGCCGACTGGCACCGGATGGGTCGATCAGACCATGATCGAGTCGGCTGAGCTGTTCACGAGAGGCAACATCGCATCGGTTTGCATCCAGTACGGAAAGTATCCGTCGTTTCTGAGCCTCCAGAAGGTCGCACTCGGTCGTGCCCAGTTCCGGTTGTTGCTGTGGGGAATCAAGCAGAGACTCAACGGAAGAGCACCTGAGGACAGACCGAAGGTGCTCGTATTCGGTGAGAGCCTCGGTGCCTGGACAAGCTCAGATGTCGTCATGCACAACGGCATGACAGGCTTCGATCACTACGGAATCGACAAGGCGTTGTGGGCTGGTCTTCCGTGGATGGCCAAGTGGTCGGAGAGCGGCATGGGCCGCGGAGCAAGCAACCTCGTACCCGAGGGAACCGTCGGCATCTTCGATCGTCCAGAGGAGCTGGCTGCCCTGTCTCAAGACGATAGAAGGGCTCTCCGTGCGGTGATCCTGTCCCACGACAACGACCCGATCGCGGTCATGGGTCCAGATCTCATGATCCGCGAGCCCGAATGGCTCAAGGGTGAGCGCGGTCGCGGCGTGCCGGCAGACATGGCTTGGACACCGATCGTCACAGGTATCCAGGTGATGATCGATGCCGCAAACGCAATGGTGACGGTACCCGGACATTTCGGATCCTTCGGCCATGATTACCGGGCCGACATGGCCCGCATGGTACTCAACGGCCTCGACCTTCCTGCTGCCACAGAGGACCAGATCGTTGCCGTTGAGGATGCACTGGTCGAACTCGAAATCGGCCGATCTGAACGCATCAAGGCGTCCAGGGAGGAGCACGCACCTGCCCCACCGAGCCGCGTGGTCCGGGGTGAGCGTGTCGAAGGCGGTGTGCCGCTCGCCGGTGATCGGACATCAGGGGCGCACTGGCTTCGTTCGCTCGCTCGCGCATCCGGCGCTCCGGAGGGTGACGTTCAGTAGACGTCGTCAGCTGTCAGCCGTCAGTGGGCACTAGCCTCTCGGGCCATGGAACCCGCAGAACTTCGTGATGCTGTTGTCGACCTTCGCTCCCGTCTTGGAGATGCGCGAGCCTTCCTTGACGTCGAAGGCAAGGAGTCCGAGCTCGTCGAACTGAGGGAGAAGGTATCTGCTCCCGGCCTGTGGAACGATCAGGACAACGCCAGGGCAGTCACGTCCCGTCTTGCCCGCCATGAGGGCACGATAAGACTTGTGACAGACCTCGACGAATCGATCGAGGATGTCGGAGTGCTTCTCGAGCTTGCTCTCGAGGAGAGTGACGATGACTCGCTTGCCGAAGTCGAGACAGAGCTCGGATTGCTTACGAGTGAACTGTCGATCCTTGAGAGGGAATCTCTCTTCTTCGGCGAGTACGACGACAACCCGGCGATCATGTCGATCAACGCCGGGGCCGGCGGGGTCGATGCCCAGGACTGGGCCGAGATGCTGCTTCGCATGTACATCCGATATCTCGAACGTTCTTCTTTGTCCTTTGAGGTCGACGAGTATCAGGAAGGTGAGGAGGCCGGCATCAAGTCCGTGACGCTCACGATCACGGGAGACAACGCCTATGGCACGTTCGAGTCCGAGCGCGGCACGCACCGTCTCGTCCGTATCAGCCCGTACGACTCCGCGGCACGTCGCCACACAGCGTTTGCCGGGGTCGATGTCATCCCTCAGGTCGACATAGCTGAGATCGAGATCGATGCGGAAGATCTGCGTATCGACACATATAGAGCATCCGGCGCCGGCGGTCAGCACATCAACAAGA
>JAZFUH010000222.1:0-3977 GCA_036447125.1 Acidimicrobiia bacterium
CGTACGAAGGCTTGAGCGCCTCGAGGCCATCGCCATGGACTTTGACGGTGTTGAACGAGTGTTCGCTCTCCAGGCCGGAAGAGAGATCCGTGTCGTTGTCGACCCTGGTGCTCTTGACGACATGGCCTCCAAGTCCCTTGCGCGATCCATAGCCAAGAAGCTCGAGGACGACCTGCAGTACCCGGGTCAGATCGAGGTCACGGTCATCCGTGAGTACCGCGCGAAGGACTACGCAAGATAGGGCTCAGATCCAGCATGTGGTTTGGCGACCCGGCGTGCCGGGATGACACGGTGGGACCGCTTCGAGCGGCGATACACGGTCGCCCGGATGGTGGACACCCATGGCCGGCATGTATTGTTCAGCACTCCCTTGAACCGATGGGGCATCATGACCCAAGCCACCAAGCTCGGTATGCCGGGCATAAAAGAGGTTCGTCCGCGTACTCGTGAAGGTCAGCGCTATTTCATCCGCACCTTCGGGTGCCAGATGAATGAACATGACACGGAGCGCATCGCCGGTCTCCTCGAGAGCGACGGGATGGTCCCCACCGACTCGGTGGAGGACGCAGATCTCATCGTGCTCAACACCTGCACCATTCGTGAAAACGCCGATACGAAGCTGTACGGATATCTCGGATCGCTCAGACGGCTCAAGCTGAAGAATCCCGACCTCAGGATCGCCGTTGGTGGGTGTTCTGCCCAGAAAGACCGCGACATCATCCAGGAACGAGCTGCATGGGTCGACGTTGTCTTCGGTACCCACAACGTGCATCGGGTGGTTGAACTCCTCGACCACGCAGACGAGTGGGGACCCGTCACGGAGATCTGGGACGAAACGAAGTCGGTGAGCGACATCCCGAGCGGGCTTCCGGTGCACAGGGAATCGGATCATTCAGCATGGGTGACGATCACGATCGGTTGCGACAACTCATGCACATTTTGCATCGTTCCGATAGTTCGAGGCGCAGAGATCTCCCGCAGGCCAGGGGACATCATCAGAGAGATCGAAGCACTCGCTGGCCAGGGAGTCAAAGAGATCACCCTGCTTGGTCAGAATGTCAATTCGTACGGACGTGATCTGGATCTCAACGGGCGAAAGCCGCTGTTCGCAGACCTGCTTCGCAGAGCTGGCACAGTCGGCGGTATCCAGAGGATCCGATTCACGAGTCCCCATCCGAAGGATTTCCGCGAGGATGTTGCTCTCTCCATGGCAGAGACGGAAGCCGTGTGCGAGCAGATCCATTTTCCCCTCCAATCCGGCTCAGATCGCATACTCGCAGCGATGCACCGTGGATACACGGCCGAGCGGTTCCTGAGGAAGCTCGAGATGATGAGGTCTATCGTTCCTGATCTCGCAGCGTCCACCGACGTCATTGTCGGTTTCCCCGGCGAAACAGAGGAGGACTTCGAGCGCACCCTTGAGGTAATGGGGCGCGCTCGATTCGACAGCGCGTTCATGTTCCAGTTCTCACCGAGACCGGGTACGCCGGCAGCTGAGATGGACAACCAGATAGCCCCTCACGTCGTGCAAGCAAGGTTCGACCGCCTTGTCGAGCTCCAGAATCGAATAACGTTCGAACGTAACATCGCACAGGTCGGCAAGATCTTTGAGGTCATGGCCGAAGGTCCGTCGAAACGGGACCCACAAGTTGCAACGACCCGGACTCGGGGCAACCGTCTTGTCCACGTGACAGGAAGTTGGGAGCCGGGGTCCGTTTTCGAGGTTGAGATCACCCGGGCAGCCCCGCACTACCTGGAGGGGAGCGAGGTCTCCTGAACGTCGTAGCCATCCTTGGACCCACAGCTTCAGGCAAGTCGGCTGTTGCAGAGGCGATCGCCCTGCGATTCGGCGCATTGATACTCTCGGTCGACTCGATGCAGGTCTATCGCGGAATGGACATCGGAACGGCGAAACCGTCTCTTGACACCAGGCGCAAAATCCTCCACCACATGATCGACGTGGCCGATGCGTCTGATGAATTCACGGTTGCCGAATTCCAGAGGCAGGGACGAGCAGTTCTCGATGACGCCATGAGCCAGGGCGACCGTGTTGTTGTTGCAGGTGGTTCCGGGCTTCATTTTCGGGCGCTTGTGGATCCGATGACATTCGCGCCAACTGATCGCGACATTCGCCTTGAGCTCGAGGCCATGGCACTCGACGAACTGCAACATGCGCTGCTCGAAATCGACATCGAGGCTCCCGATGTGCTTGACATACGCAACCCAAGACGAGTGATAAGGGCGATCGAAGTGTGGCGCATTACCGCGCGCACACCCTCTGAGCGGGCACGTTCGAGTGAGTCCGAGGCTGTGCGTTCCTACGAGTCCCTCGTGGATCATGTCTCGATCGGCCTGGATGCCGTCGATCGGTCAGCGGACCGCGTCGGAGTGCGGTTCAGGGCGATGCTTGATGCCGGGTTTCTCGACGAGGTGACAACCATTGGGCCGTCGCTTGGCAGAACGGCGGCCCAAGCCGTCGGGTACAAGGAGCTCCTCGAGGTGGTGGCAGGTGATTCAAACATCGAAGCAGCATCGATCGAGGCGATAGGAGCTACCAATGCCCTGGTCAAGCGACAGCGGACCTACTTCGGCCGAGATCCACGTATCGAGTGGATGCCATGGCAAGATGACGAAGATGCGAGAATCGCAGTTGCAGTGGATCACGTAGGGAAGGTCACCGGATGGACTTCATAAAGATGCAGGGAGCAGGCAACGACTTCGTTGTGATCGAGGGACCACTTGCGCCCGATGCAGATGATGTCGTCAGGTGGTGTGCACGCCGAACAGGTATCGGTGCTGATGGAGTTCTCGTTGTGACGCGACTGTCCTCAGAGCGTGTCTCGATGCGCTATTGGAACGCTGATGGCGGAGAGGCCGAGATGTGCGGAAACGGAATGCGGTGCGTGGCGCGCCTCGCCTTCGACCGCGGGTGGGTCGAAACCCCTGAGTTCGTCGTCGAATCAGCCGTCGGTGACCACCCCGTCAAGGTGACCGAGGACAGCGTCGTGGCTTACGTAGGTGAGCCTGCCCCGTTCAGAACAGGCACGCTCCTGATCGCAGACCACGAGGTGCACCCATTTGGGATCGGTAACCCTCATGCCGTGTTGTTCGTGGATGATGTTGCTGGTGCTCCCGTAGACGAGGTTGGTCCGATTATCGAGAGAGATCCTCTCTTTCCGGACCGAACGAATGTGGAGTTCGTCGAGGTACTTGAGGAAGGGGGCATACGTGCCCGAATCTGGGAACGAGGCGTGGGCGAAACCCAGGCATCGGGTACCGGCGCAGCAGCGGCAGCATACATCTCGCACACAATACGCGAGGTGGAGACACCCATCGACGTTCATCTCCCCGGGGGTACTCTTACCATCTGGTTCGATGAAGAGGGTGCCTGGATGAAGGGACCGGCGGAATATGTCTTTGAAGGTACGGTTGACTGATCAGTCGATTCGACGCAGGACGGCAACGACCACGCCGAGGATCTCGACATCGTTGGTGTGCACCGTCGGCGCATAGGCGTCGTTTGCGGGAATCAAGGTGACGCCGGTCGCGGTTCGTTTGAAGGTCTTGACAGTCGCTTCCTCGCCTTCGACGAGAGCTGCCACGATCTGACCGTTACGCGCTGTCGGTTGCTTCTGCACAACGACAAAATCCCTGTCGAAGATGCCCAGGTCGACCATCGAGTCGCCGCGTATCTTGAGCATGAAGACGGGTCCCTGACCAACGAGCTCTGTTGGAACCGGGTAGATCTCTTCGATGTCCTCCTCAGCAAGAATCGGCGAACCGGCTGCGATGCTGCCCACGAGCGGTACGTCGCGAACCGCTGCCCGGTTGACCGAAATGGCGCCATCATCCGCGATCACTTCGATAGCGCGAGGCTTGGAAGGATCTCTGCGGATGAAGCCTCCAGCGGCAAGGCTCGAGAGGTGGGAGTGGACGGTTGAGGGGGAGCTGAGTCCGACCACGTCACCGATCTCTCG
>JAZFUH010000223.1:0-4620 GCA_036447125.1 Acidimicrobiia bacterium
GGAGGCCCGGCCACGTCGGCTGTGTTCAGCCATCCGAGCTTCGTCATGTACCGGATCGCGACGCTTGTGGCTCACGCAGAGCCGATCGCCGTACCCCTCGACAATCACTTCGATCATGACCTTGATGCGATGCTTGGCGCGATCCGCGACGACACGACGATCGTATACGTATGCAACCCGAACAACCCCACTGGTGGTATCCGTTCCGGTACGGATATCAGGGCTTTCATCGACGCCGTGGATGAAAGCATCACGGTGATCATCGACGAGGCCTATTCCGAGTACGTGACCGACCCCGGATACGAATCCATGGTTACCTCTGCACCGACGTTCCCGAACGTCCTGGTTGCCAGGACCTTCTCGAAGATCTATGGCCTTGCCGGCCTACGCGTCGGCTACGGGATCGGTCATCCAGAACTCATTCATGAGATGCGAACCACCCAGCCCCCCTTTGCCGTGACTGCACCGGCCCAGGCCGCGGCACTCGAGGCCCTGAAGTACCAGGATCGAGTGACAGAGAGGGCGGCGTTGAATGCCGACGGACGCGACTTCCTCGCGAGCGAGCTTGAAAATCGTGGATATCTGGTTGCCACATCCGAGGCGAACTTCGTCTACTTCGTGCCAGACGCCGAAGCTTCAGGTCTCTTCGATGCCCTCCTTCTCGAAGGGGTCATCGTACGCGTGCTTGGTGAAGGCATCAGGGTGACCGTTGGCACAGAATCAGAGAACAGGCACTTTCTTGGAGCTCTGGACAACGTGGGTCATGCCTGATGATCCGGCCGGAGGATCTCGACTGGGGGGTGCTGCACGAAATCGTCGATCGTGAAGGGAGACTCGTCACAGATGCACCCTGGTTGACCGAGGCGCTGGCCCTCGATCTGTATCGCGACATGGTTCGCACACGGATCTTCGACCGCAGAGCGACCGCAGCTCAGCGACAGGGTCGGCTCGGAACCTATGCGGTCGCCGAGGGGCACGAGGCAATCCAGGTAGGGAGTGCCCATGCGCTCCGCGACCAGGACTTCATCTATCCCGGCTATCGAGAGCACGGCGTGCACATCGCGAGGCACATGCCATACGAGACGATCCTGGCCTACTGGCGAGGCCTCCCGAATGTCACATGGGATCCACCGGGGATGAATCAGATGGTGATCACCGTGCCGATCGGTAGTCATCTCCCACATGCCGTTGGCCACGCCTACGCGGAGCGGCTCAGGGGAAACGATGTCGTGACTGTCACCTACATAGGTGATGGCGGCACTTCCGAGAACGACTTCCACTCGGGACTCAACTTTGCCGGTGTGTGGAGGACGCCGACCGTGTTCATCGTGTCGAACAACTTCTACGCGATCTCTGTGCCATATGAACAACAGACGGCAGCGACCTGGCTGGCCGACAAGGCACCCGGTTACGGAATGGCGGCTGAGAAGGTGAACGGCTTCGATGCCCTTGCGGTGTATGACGCAACGCGGCGTGCGGTTGAGCGGGGAGCAGCAGGTGAGGGTCCAACCCTCATCGAGGCGATCTGCTACCGCTTCGGTCCGCACGCGACCGCAGATGACCCGGCGTTGTACCGAACAAAGGAAGAGGAGGAGCTCTGGCGACCCCTTGATCCGGTCGATCGGATGCGTACCTTCGTCAAGAGCGAGGGATGGTGGGACGACGCCGCAGAGGATCAGCTGATCGCCGATGCCACCAATATGTTCGATGATGCGCTTGACGCTGTCTCTGCCATGGAGCTGCCCGCGAGGGCGGACATCATCACACAGGCGTTCGAAAAGGTGCCCGCATCGATGATCGAGCAGCTCCACCGTCTCGAGGACGACGCAGGAGAGGAGCGCTCGAAGATCCCGGTCTCGAAGCAATGGATCGTCGGTGACGACGACCTGCCGTCCGGCCCGACCACAGACATGACGATGGCCGATGCGATCAACGCTGCATTGCACCAGGAGATGGCGGCAGATCCCACGACTGTGCTCCTCGGCCAGGATGTCGCTGTGGCTGGTGGCGTGTTCCGGATCTCCGCAGGTTTGCTCGACGAATTCGGTTCACAGCGTGTCATCGATACACCGATCAACGAGTCGGGCATCATCGGTACCGCCATAGGCATGGCAATGGCAGGTGTCCGCCCGATCGCTGAGATCCAGTTCGAGGGCTTCTCATACCCGGCGTTCGACCAGATAGCAAGCCACCTCGGACGGATCAGATTCCGCACGAGAGGCAACACGTCGCTCCCAATGGTTGTGCGAATGCCAAACGGTGCGGGCATCGGTGCGCATGAGCATCACTGCGACAGCCCCGAGGCCTACTTCGCACATGTGCCGGGGATCATCGTTGTTGTGCCCTCGTCGCCAACGGACGCAAAGGGCCTGCTCGCCGCTGCGGTCAGATCGAACGACCCCGTGATGTTCCTTGAGCCGAAGGTGCTCTACCGAGCCGGCAGGGAGGCAGTCCCGGACGCCTCGTACGAGCTTCCGCTCGGACGCGCCCGTGTGCGTCGCGCAGGTGCAGACATCACCCTTGTGACGTACGGCGGCATGGTGCCGATATCGCTGCGCGCCGCAGATGACGTCGCAGGCGATGGCATCGATGTCGAGGTCATCGATCTGCGCACCGTGTATCCGTGGGATGTCGAGATGGTTTCAGCGTCGGTCACAAGGACGGGCCGGATGCTCTTCGTCCAGGAGCCCCAGCGCTCGGGAGGGATAGGCGCCGAGGTTGTTGCCGAGATCGCCGAAAGGTGTGGATACGAACTTGTTGCCCCTCCAAGACGCCTCGCTGCCACCGACGCACCCTGGCCCCAGTTCGCGATAGAACACCACGCCCTGATCACCGACACGATGGTGGCATCGGAACTACGACACCTGGCTGAGGGCTGACACCTCTCCTACCCGAAGGGATTCTCTCTGCGGATCGACGGCAGGTTGTTCTTCTTGTGGATGGCGACGCGGAACGCGGGGCCGATACTGGTCCCCCATCTCGACTCAGCCTCCTCGAGCAGCCGACGAAGCCTGGCAACCTGATTGTTGAGGCGGGCGTTTTCGCGCTGAAGGGTCAGTATCCGTTTGATGCCTTCGAGGTTGACTCCGGCATTCGAGAGTTGCTGTATGAGAAGCAGACGATCGAGGTCCTCCTGGCTGTATCTTCGGGTCCCACCAGGCGTCCGGTAAGGGTCGAGGAGTCCGCGACGCTCGTACACGCGCAGGGTCTGTGGGTGCATGCCAACGAGCTCTGCAGCGACCGAGATGATGTAGACGGCGTCTTGTTGTTCGTTCATGTCACACCCCTAGGTGTTTCCGTGGGTTTCTTGCTGATTCAGTCTCTCTGAGGGTCTCAAGCGCACCGCGCTCATCGTCTGAGACCTCTGTGGGAACGACGACGTTGATCGTCACGAGAAGATCTCCGGTCGCCTTGGCGGTTTCGACACCCTGTCCTGTCAGCTTCATGGTCGTGCCAGGCTGGGTGCCAGCCGGAACCTTGATCTTCGTCGTGCCGTTGAGCGTTGGAATGCTGACAACTGCGCCGAGCGCAGCCTCTGAGTACGTCACTGGTACATCGATGGTCAGATCTCTCTTCCCTGACCGGCCGAATGTTGGATGCTCTCCAACGTGTACCTCGACATAGAGATCACCTGAAGATCCACCGTTGGCGCCCGGTCCGCCTCTCCCCCTGACCCGGACCGTCGCGCCGTCGGCGACGCCTTTCGGTATCTTGACCTTCACCGTACTGGTGCCGACGCTGAATTCTTTCGTCGTACCTGTGAGCGCCTCGTGGAAGCTCAATGCGATGGACCCGGAGACATCCTGGCCCTTGCGTGGTCTGGCCTGGCGACGTCCTCCCCCGAAGAGATCCTGGAGACCGCCGAAGATGTCCTGGGTTGATCCCCCGCCACCGAAGCCGCCACCTAGGAGGTCCTCAACGCGTACGTACTGCTGGCTTCCCGCGGGACCGCCCACGAAGTACCCCATCTCACGGACATGGTCGTACTCCTTGCGGGTGTCCTCGTCCCCGAGGGTGTCGTACGCCTCGTTGATCTCCTTGAAGCGGCTCTCGGCCACATCATCGCCGGGGTTGTTGTCTGGATGAAACTGGCGCGCGAGCTTCCGGAACGCCTTCTTGATCTCTTTCTGATCAGCGCCCTTTGCCACGCCGAGCTCGGCGTAGTAGTCCTTCTCCATCCATTCCTTACGCATGCCCAACGACGACGAGCGAGGGCCTGATGACCCGTCCGCCCATCACATATCCCTTTCTGACTTCCTGGTCCACGATCTGCTCACCTTCACCAGGGATCACAGAGATCGCCTCGTGCAACGCCGGGTCGAAGGGTGCTCCGAGCGCCTCGATCGGTGCGAACCCGTCTCCTGCGAGGGCTTGGAGGATCTGGGCGTGTGTGCTCTTCATTCCCTCGAGCATCTTGGCCCCTGTATCGGTGGTCGCGTCGAGCGCGATGGCTGCATCGAGACTGTCGAGAGCAGGGAGAAGGGACTCGATCACTCGCTGGCTTGCGCGTTGTACGTTCTCGACACGGTCACGTTCGGTGCGCTTGCGATAGTTGTCGAACTCGGCCGCGACGCGCTGCAGGTTGTCGAGCAGTTCGCCAGCCTCAAGACGTGCTTCGCC
>JAZFUH010000224.1:0-2269 GCA_036447125.1 Acidimicrobiia bacterium
AACCTGATCAACGCATGGATTCATCGATCTCGGACGACGTGCTCTCGGCGCGTTGGCTGTTGATCCAATCTTCGAAGTCGTCGCGGGCCACTCGCCATTCGCGGCCGAACTTCACGGCAGGAAGTTCACCGCTCCGCAACACGGAAGTGACCACGAACGTCGACACATCCATGTAGTCACAGATATCAGCGACCGTCAGCCACGGTTTGTCGAGGTCAACGTGAATCCGATCCATGTCCCCATCGTAAGCCACCGGAGCGACGCAATCCAGACGTACGAGAAATCCCTTGCGCATCAGCCGACGTGCCTATATCTTCACCATGCCTGGAAACATGACCACCCGGTCGCACGCAGAGGGTCGTAGGGGCCTGGCGGGCGGCGGTCCGGGAAGGTTGAAGACATGATCACCGTATCTATCGCTGAGACCCACCGATTTGGAAGGGTCCGAAGGAACGGCTACAACCCGGCCGAAGTTGACGCCGTTGTGGCTCGCCTGATCGAGGTGCTGCGTCGCAACGACGAACGTATCACTGCACTCATGGAGCGGATCAACGTCGCCGATGGATCGGTTGACGCCATCCGAAGGACGTTCGAGGCTGCAGAAGCAACTCGCGATGAGATCATTTCTGACGCCGAAACCGAGGCCACCACGATTGCAGATCAGGCTCGGTCTGAGGCGGAGGATCTGGTCGAGAGCATCACCGAGATGCGATCTGAGATAGCGGCCAGACGTCAGAGCATCCTCACAGAGGTATACGAGGACGCCGAGGACAGGATGCTGACGATCGAACAGCAGACGGCGCAACGCTCGACAGATGCAGAGTGGGCCATCCGGGATGCGATCGACATGAGGAATCGCACGGTTTCAGACACGGAGGCCGAAGCCGAAGTGATCAGGCACAGGGCCGAGGAAGAAGCTGCCCAGATCCGTGCGAGGATCACAGCGATGGCCCAGGCGGCTGCTGCTCTCGAGACGGCAGCAGGAGCACTCGCCGCATCTGCACAGGACGGTGCCAGGGTCATCGACCTCACCGCAATCGAGCACCTCGATCAACGGGGGCTCGCCGCCTCCGCGCCGGCCATGATCGTGTTGCCGAAGATCGTCGCCGAGGACAAACCGCTTCTGGTTGCACCTGACTCGACCGAAGACACTGTTGAGGAAGACAAGATGCCCAGGACCCGATACCAACGAACGACCGGCATTCCGTTGAAGGAACGGATCAAGATCGCCCGGATGTCCGGTTAGCCGGACACCCGAAGCGGGTGGAGAGATAGACACCGGTGGTCACCCCACCGGTGTTTGTCGCGTGATCAGATACCAGAATCCAGATACCAGATACCAGACGCCAGAATCCAGAGTCCGGCAATCTGCTCGCGGCATGGACAGTCCTCAATGTGCCGCTGGTTCCAATGACGTCGCAAAGGCAAACAGCATCCCTCGAATCTCATCTATCTCTACGGCAACCGAATTGACGCTCGACACTTCTACCAATCCAAGTTGCTGCGAAAGCAGCACTTGGGTCTCGAGCTCGCAAGCTGAGGAATAGGCGATCCAGACGAACCTGCTGAAATCCCGATCGGACCCGCGTCCTGAACCTTCCGCAATATTGCTGGACACAGACACTGCGGATCATCGAATCTGAGATGTCAATCCGTAGTCCTCGCGCTTCGGGAATGGCTGGGTGAGCGAGTAACAAGAAATCGCAAGACCCATCGCGCGTTTTCAAACGTGCAGCTTTCTGAAGTCATGCATCAGACAGAGATATCAGGACGAGCGAGCAATTGGAAGACCTCCGTCGCCAAAATTCTGGATTCTGTATCTGATACGTATCGACTCAGGTTATACTTCCCGAATCGACTTAACCAATCTTGCCTCGTGACCGCGCGGGCAGATCGACACAAGGAGCTACACCATGGCACGAGCTGTAGGAATCGACCTCGGAACCACGAACTCGGTCCTCTCGGTCCTCGAGGGCGGAGAACCGAAGGTCGTTGCAAACGCTGAAGGCAACCGGACCACTCCGTCCGTTGTCGCGTTTGCCAAGAACGGCGAAGTCCTCGTCGGAGAGCAGGCGAAGCGTCAGGCGATCACCAACCCTGAACGGACGATCCGCTCCGTCAAACGACACATGGGGTCGGACTGGTCCATCGATGTCGATAGCAAGAGCTTCACCGCCCAAGAGATCTCTGCCCGCATCCTCCAGAAGCTCAAGGCGGACGCCGAGGCCTACCTCGGAGAGCCGGTCATCAAGGCCGTCATCACCGTGCA
>JAZFUH010000225.1:0-7263 GCA_036447125.1 Acidimicrobiia bacterium
CCGAGCCAGAGCTGCAGCGCGAACGCCTCGTCCCTCACAGAGTCATAGCGTGCTGCCGCGTTCGCCTGGCGCTTGAGAGGCCGCATCGCCTTCTTCTTCTCCGAAAGGATGTCGTTGAGCCGTTCAACATCGTGATCAGTCCGCTCAAGCCTTCTCATGGCTCTATCCCTGCGACTGCGATGCTTCGTCACACCCGCTGCTTCCTCGATCACCGCCCTGTGGTCCTCCGGTCGTGCATTGAGGACATTGCCAACCTCACCCTGGCCGACGAGAACATGCTGGTGTCGCCCGATGCCACCGTCCGAAAGCAGCTCCTGGATGTCGAGCAGTCTGCACGGTGCACCGTTCAACTCGTACTCAGACGTACCGTCTCGAAACAGCCTGCGGGTGATCGTGATCTCTGCAAGGTTGAGGGGCATGATCTGGTCATCGTTGGCGAACGACAGCGAGACCTCTGCCCGTGACAGAGGGGGACGCGTTGCCGTACCGGCGAACACCACATCCTCCATCTTGTCCGTGCGAAGGGACTTCGTGCCCTGGGTACCCATGACCCAGGCAAGCGCGTCGACGATGTTCGACTTTCCGGACCCATTCGGACCGACGACCACGTTCACGCCTGAGGAGAAGTCAAGACGCGTGCGGTCGGCGAACGACTTGAACCCTCGAAGTGTCAAATGCTTCAGCTTCACGGTGTGAGAGGTTACCAGAGTGAATTACACGAGTGTAAGCAAAGCGGATATCAGAAGTCGGAGCGCTTCGCTGTCAGAAGTCAGACGTCAAAGGCGAGCGCATCTCGCGCTGCGTCTATGGCCGCTGTCTTCTTGGAGGCTCCGGTGCCTGTGCCAACCACGTGCCCATCGACCGAGGCCGTTGCTGTGTAGACGACGGAATGATCCGGGCCGCTTCGTTCGTAATCGAACGAAACAACCTGTCCCTTCCGGGCCAGGTGCTCCTGAAACATGGATCTGCTGTCAGAAACCTGGGAGGATGCCAGTCGGTCCGCGACGGTTTCACCGAGGAGCCTGAGCACGACATCAAGGGAGGCTTGGGCGCCCCCATCCAGGTACACGGCTCCCAGAACGGATTCGACCACGTCGGACTGGATCGAAACACGATCACGGCCGCCGGAACGATCCTCACCGACTCCAAGGCGCAGTGCGGCCGGAAGCCCGATGCGTCTGGCAACCGAAGCAAGAGTTGCTTCGTCGACGATGGTCGCTCGGATTCGGGTCATGCGCCCCTCAGAAGCATCGTCGAGCGCGCCGAATATCTCCAGGGTGATCGCGAGTTCCAGCACAGCATCGCCAAGAAACTCGAGACGTTCATACGAGTCGACTTCGTTCTCAGATGCGTATGAAGAATGTGTCAGGGCAGTGGTGAGCAACGCGGAATCGCTGAAGTGGTAACCAATGGTCCTCTGGACCATGTCGAGAGCATCGCCATGGTCAGTCACGTCAGTGGACCGCCGCTGCTATGCCTGCACGAACCTTGTCGACCAGACCACTCGCCGCGCCCTCACCTGCGATCTGGATCGCATTGTTGATGGCGACACGCGACGATGATCCATGGGCGATCACCACGACGCCATTCGTTCCGACAAGGTGGGCACCACCTACGGTCTCAGCGCTCAACCGCTCACGGATCTCCATGAACGCCGGCATGAGGTCCTGCATCGCATCGACGTGCTCCGGCCTTGCAAGTATCTCAAGGATCATCTTCTGGATGACCCTGCCCGTACCCTCGCCGGTCTTGAGCAGAACGTTTCCGGTAAAACCGTCGGTCACGATGACATCTGCAAGATCTGTTGCAAGGTCGCGGCCTTCGACGTTCCCTGCGAAGTTCACCGCAGCGCTCTGCGTCAGGAGGACGAATGCGTCCCTCTCGAGATCGCGACCCTTCGAAGCCTCTTCTCCGATGTTGAGCAGACCAACCCTGGGGTTCTCGATACCCCTGTAGACGGTGCACAGTGCAGCTCCCATGACCGCGAACTGGAGCAGATGGTCCGGCTTGCATTCGATGTTCGCACCCACATCCATGACAACGTGGCCGGTCGGAAAGATCGAAGCGATTCCCGGCCTCGACACGCCGGGTAGACGCCCGATAAGGAACGCAGCCGCAGCCAGCGCAGCACCCGTTGAGCCCGCTGACACCATGGCGTCCGCGTCGCCACACGCGACCATGCGAGCCGCTACTGCAACAGAGGCGTCCTTCTTGTCGCGAATCGCGCGAGCCGGTACATCGTCCATCGTGATGACCTGGGAGGAGTGCCGCAGGGCAATATCAACGCTCCTCCCTTCAAGGAGGGGCGAGATCTGGGATTCATCACCGATCAGGACGATGCGTACGCCTTGTTCGGCCGCAAGGATCGCTCCTTCGACGATCTCACGAGGAGCCGAGTCGCCCCCCATGGCGTCAACAGCGATGAGCGGCATGTGACCTACGACGCTGGGCTTACTTCGCGACCCTTATAGGTGCCGCACTCCTTGCATACGCGGTGGGGCGCATGGGGTGCGTTGCACTGTGGGCAACGCGAAACAGTTGGGCGGGCAACCTTCCACTGTGCCTTGCGGCGACGTGTGCGGGACCGCGACATCTTCTTCTTGGGGACAGCCATGTGAAATCCTATTCCGTTTCTTCCTCGGGCTCGAGGAGATCCTGCAAGACGGCAAAGGGCGAACGCGAGTTGCCATCGTCACCCGAGAGGTCCGTATTCAAGTCCGTTTGTGCGCTACTCACAACTCCGGGACAGTCATCGCCGCAATCCTCGATGATCGGAAGAGACAAAAGCACCTCATCTCGAAGCATCTGGGAGACGTCGATCTCGTAACCTTCGAGAGGATAGGTCTCATCATCGTCTTTACCGGTGTCGAAAAGCGCACCGATCGATGTGTCACGATCCGTGAGCGTCTCCCTGAGACACCGAAAACAGGTGTCCTTGGTGGTGAAGCGGACTCTTCCGGTGACGGCGACACCCCCAGAGACCGGATGCAGCATGAGATCAGCCTCAAGGGGCGGATCAGGGAAGACCTCGATCATCTCGACCTTCCAGTCCACGGACGCTGTCACCGTCACCGGTCGCGACGAGGCGTCATTGCCGAGGAGATCGGAGACATTGAGAAGGAATGGACTGCGGAACATAGGGGAAAGTTATCAGTTCAGCAGAGTCAGTTTACGGTTCACGGCTGACGGTTCTCAGTTCCGAACCGTAGACCGCGAACCGTAGACCGTGAACCGCCTATTTACTGACCGGTGGCTCCTGTGCCGCTGGGAGCGCCTGGTGAAGTTCCGCTCTCGCTTCGGTGACGTAGCGATAGAGCTCGCCGAGGACCGTTTCAGCCTCCGAGAGGTGCCTTTCGGCGTAGTCCTCAGCCTCGAGCCTGATGCGGCGAGCCTCGGCCTCTGCGTTGCGGATGAGCGAGTTCGCCTCTTCAACGGCTTCCTGGACGATGTAGTTGTCGGACACGAGTCGTTCAGATTCGGCCTTCGCCTTCTTCACGACCTCTTGGGCTCTTTCGTTTGTCCGTGCGACGTACGACTCGCGCTCACGCACCATCCAGCGAGCCGAACGAAGCTCCTCTGGGAGTTCCTCTGCCACCTCGTGGAGTCTGTCGAGCATGTCTTCCTGACTGATCATGACGTTGTTCGACAGGGGGACCGCCCTTGCGTTCTCTATCTCGCTGATGAGCTCTTCGAGCAGTTCGGCAAGACGCCCCGGCACCTGGGGGGACGGGGCTTGCTGTTCAGGTTGATCGATCATTGCAGACGCTCCTTCAGCGCAGAGGCGACCGGTTCGGGCACGAGTCCATCGATCGATCCGCCAAGACGCGCTACCTCTTTTACCAGTGAAGAGGATAGATACCCGTACTCAGGTTTCGTTGCGACGAACAATGAGACGACGTCACCCGATAGATAGCGGTTCATCTGGGACATCTGGATCTCGGACTCGAAATCAGTGACGGCGCGCAGGCCCTTCACAACCGTGGTGGCGCCGACCTCCTTTGCGAATTCGACCAGCAGGCCCTCGAATGATGCCGCTCGGACGTTTGGCCAGGCTGCTGTGCACTGCTCGAGCAACTCGACGCGCTCTTCTGCGGTGAACAGTGGCGTCTTGGACGGGTTATGAACGACAGCCACGACAACCTCATCGAACAATGCAGCGCACCGCTCGACAACGTCGAGATGCCCTTTTGTGGGTGGGTCAAAGCTTCCGGGAACGAGCGCGGTAATCACTCTTCTGCCCTCTCCATCATGGTTATGACAGCATCACCGTACCGTCGCTCGTCGACTGTGTGGAGGAAATCAGGCAGTTCAACAGAACTGCGAGCCTGGCGATGCAGCACAACGACGCCATCAGCGGCGAGCACGGAGTCGAGGAGCTCGAGCACCGATCGCACCTGCCCGTCATCATCCCCATAAGGCGGATCGGCAAAGATCAGATCGTATCGACGGACGTCGGAACGCAAGAACCGACTGACGTCCTGCTCGAGGACGCTTCCACCGAGGTCGACCCGCTCGATGTTCTCCCTGAGGACCTTGGCGGCCATGCGACCGGCTTCGATGAACACAACATCTGATGCCCCTCTGCTCAGGCACTCCAACCCGAGCGATCCACTGCCCGCGAAAAGATCAAGGACCATGGCACCGGACAACCGGTCGGCCAGGATCGAGAAGATCGATTCACGGACCCGACCGGTCATCGGCCGGGTTCCATGTCTTGGCGCAGCAAGCTTTCGACCTTTGGCGGTCCCTGCGATGATCCTCATGTCAGCTCCTTGTGAGCCATTCTGCCGAGTCGCCGAAGAACATCGCCACCTCATGCATGACGTCAGAGACGAATGAACCATCTGGATCTTCGGCGACTGCCTCTGTGGCGACGGTGTTCGCGGCGGTGAGCAGCTCGTGATCCCGCAGGATATCGCCAAGACGGAGATCGGCCGCTCCCGACTGGGCACCGCCGAAAACGGTGCCCTGCCCCCTGATCTCGAGGTCGATCTCGGAGAGTTCGAATCCGTCGGTCGATCTGACCATGGCCACGATTCTCCGCTCTCCATCGGGAGTTGTCGGATCTGCAGACAGAAGACACGAACCGCCGCTCTCCCCGCGTCCCACGCGTCCCCGCAGTTGGTGGAGCTGGCTCAAGCCAAACCTGTCTGCCGTGCGGATCACCATGAGCATCGCATTCGGCACGTCGATCCCGACCTCGACCACCGTTGTGGCCACGAGGACATCGACTTCGCCTCCTCGGAAGCGGTGCATGACATCGGCCTTTTCATCTGCCGCCATCTGACCGTGCAACAGCGCAGACCTGACCTGGGGCAGGGCAACCCGGACCCTGTCGATTTCAGAGAGAGCCGACCGTCCCTCGATCTTGTCCGAGTCCTCAATGAGCGGACAGACGACGAACACCTGACCTCCGGCATCGACGGCTCGCAGTATCGCGCTGTCGATCTCATCGTCTGCCGTGTCCGAGACAACATCGGTCACGATGGGCGTGCGCCCCGGAGGCAACTCGTCGATGACGGACACCTTCAAGTCTCCATACAGAGTCATCGCAAGTGTTCTCGGGATCGGCGTTGCGGTCATGAGAAGAAGGTCTGGAACGCCTTCGCCCCGGTTCTTGTCACGCATCACAACCCGCTGCTCAACACCGAATCGATGCTGCTCATCCACAACCACCATGCCAAGCGAGTGGAAGTCGACATCGCTCTGTATCAGGGCCTGTGTACCGAATGCGAGGTCGATGGTCCCATCCGAAAGCCACTCGAGACCCTGTTTACGCGACACGTCCCCCAACACGAAGTTCGCGGTGACACGACTTCCCGTGAACAGCCCGATCCGGACGGGACGCGTGGCAAGAGTCTCCCCGGCGAACAGGGACCCCGTTCCTGACGCTCCGATGTCTTCACGGGTCGGCGCCATCCCGGCGTCCTCCAACGCCAGCTCGGTACCCAGGTAATGCTGGGTTGCGAGCACTTCAGTGGGTGCCATGACCGCGCCTTGATGCGCGCTCTCGACCGATGTGAGCAGTGCGGCGATGACGACGACCGTCTTCCCTGATCCGACCTCGCCCTGCAGGAGTCGATGCATCGGTGTCCGGGCTTCCATATCCGAAAGCAGTTCGTCGAGAACTCGATCCTGTGCATCGGTCAACCGGTAGGGCAGTGCGTCGGTGAACCGGTGAAATAGCTCGCCTCTCACCGAGTTCGAAACGCCCACCTGGGACTCGAACTCGTCATGAGCGCGAACCTTGAGTGCCATCTGTATGCGAAGAAACTCGTCAAAGATCAATCGGCGTCTCGCCGGCTCGGTTTCGGCAAGGGAGTCAGGGGAATGCACCTGTGATATCGCAAACGTGCGGTCCACAAGATCGAAACGGTCGAGGATCTCGTCGGGGACGACGTCGGCAATGGGAACGGAGCGTCGGACAGCGTTGGCCACCGCGTCACGGACCTTGGACGGCTTGAGACCTCCGAGGCTTGGATACACCGGCAGGACGATGCCGGTCTTGAATTCCTTGTTTCCGCTGAGTCTGTCCACATCGGGGCTCTTCATCTGGAGCGATCCGCGGAATGTCTCAACCTTGCCGGAGAGTGCAACTTCCTCGCCCACGGTGAGTCTGATGTATGGGTTGAACCACACACACCGCACGCTGGACGTACCGTCTGACACTCTTGCCTCGACCATCGTTCGTCCACGCGAGATTCGGCGTTTCGAGAACGCTGTCACCGTGCCTCCGACAGTGACCTCGTCACCGATCGGCGCCGCGGCAAGGTTGAAGAGTTGGCTGCGATCCAGATAGCGTCTCGGAACGGTGAGCAGAAGGTCCCCAACAGACCGGACGCCCTGGCTGTCGAGCGTCTTCATCGTTGTTGTCCCGATGCCCTTCACCTTGTCCGTCCGAATGCCAGCAAGGTACGCGAGGGTCCTTGCTTCGGTGGGCTTTGAAGTGGTCATGACCCGATGTTGGTAGACCTCGCGACGCATTGCCACAATGCCCGACGAGGGGGCCGGTACAGATGGTCGAATGCTATCGTTCCCGCGCACCTCAGGAGGTTTCCCCCACATGGCATACAGATGCGAAGTTTGCGGCAAGGGGCCGTGGACAGGCAAACAGGTCAGCTTCTCGCACAAGCGGTCTTCCAAGACCTGGCGCCCGAACATCCAGAAGATCCGCGTCAAGCACGGGACGAACTCTCGCCGCGCACGCGTCTGCACATCATGCATCAAGGCCGGCAAGATCGAGAAGATCTGATGCAGGGCGTC